>JBFHKM010000044.1:0-19852 GCA_041595335.1 Sphaerochaetaceae bacterium | reverse complement strand
TTATTGCGAAAGTAGCTCAGTGGTAGAGCTCCACCTTGCCAAGGTGGATGTCGCGGGTTCAAGTCCCGTCTTTCGCTAGATAATACAAGTTTACATAATTATAAGTTAAACCAGAGATAATTTTTACAATTATCTTTTTTTATGCCCAAAATTCAATCATTATTTTGATTTTTGAACTTATATCACATTCCAAAAACAATTCAAAAGATTATATATCGCACTGAACACTGCATCTATAGCTCTCCTCTCAACAGATTTTATTTTTAATTGTGGATTCAAATTTTTATTTATTTTTTTATATTGCTTAAGCTTCACTTAAGTTTCATAGGTTATTCTACCGTTGTAGTAAGAAAAACAACAATATGCTGCTTCTTACACTTGCAGATTTCTGCAAATCCTCAACAATATGGAGAACATATATGAAAAAAGTAATGGCAATCTTAATATTAGCGTCAGTCAGTTTGACTGCACTATTGGCAAATGGTATTTCTGAAGATGCAATGGGTTATTCTGCAACTTTAACACAAACAACAGCAGAGACTTCAGCTGATGTAACAACCAATACAGACGATGGAGCTATGACTTACCGAAGTTCAAGAAATTTAAATGGAAGACAATCTCAATCAATGAATTCAAATTCAGCTAACAAAATGAGAGTGAATTCAAGTTCCAAGAATCAGTCTTCAGATAGAAACAGAGATGGCTCAGGAGCTATGAATTCAAATCAGACAGCAATGTCATCAGCACAAGCTGGTGGTAAATTTAGCAGCACCGCTTCAAATAGAGGGGTTGTTAACAGACCAAATCAATACATGAATGACAAAATAGAAACTAATGAGATGAGAGGTCACTATAGCTCCTCAAATCAATCTTCCTCAGCTATCATGGGATCTTCATATGCAATGAATTCTAACAGCACAGGACGACAAAGACCAACTGATAGAGTCTGTACAAATCCTGAAGGAGAGCAATTCAATGGAGAGAATAGAGAAAATCAAAACATGAATGGTAAAAAAGAAGCTAATGATATGAGAGGACAATATGCTCCTTCAAATCAATCTCCCTCAGCTATCATGGGATCTTCATATGCAATGAATTCTAACAGCACAGGAAGACAAAGACCAACTGATAGAGTCTGCACAAATCCTGATGGAGAACAGTTCAATGGAGAGAGTAGAGAGGATCAAACACATCAACGCAGACAGTCTGTAAAAAATGGAGAGAATTATGTTGGAAGATATTCAATATACCTAACTTCAGTTTCACAAACAGAGACATTATAGAAACTCATCACTGAACGAAGATGTAGACAAATAACAATTTGATGCAGCAAGACAAAACAAACCTTGTCTGCTGCATCAAATATATCCTAGATTTTCCTTTTTCTTTGAAGGATTGAGAAAAGTAGTATAAGATAGTTCTATGGAGATAAGATCATGAAGTTACTTCTTGCAGAAGATGAGAGAGAATTATCCAAAGCTCTAAGCAGAGTATTGGAAAAAAATGGCTATTCAGTTGATGCTGTATATAATGGGAAGGAAGCTCTTGAATATCTGCAGTTCCCCTCCTATGATGCTCTTATTCTTGATATAATGATGCCAATTCAAGATGGTATCACAGTTTTGAAGACACTAAGAAGTCAGAATAATAAAATTCCGATATTGTTGCTAACTGCAAAATCAACAGTAGATGATAAAGTCCAAGGACTGAATCTTGGTGCCGATGATTATCTAACCAAACCCTTTGCAACCGAAGAACTTATTGCAAGAATCAAAGCCATAACAAGAAGAAAAAAAGCAGACGAGGTCACAAACAACCTCACTTTTAAAGATTTAACACTTGACCGCAATAGTTTTGAACTCATAGGAAACAGAGCTAAGATTTCTCTTCGAAATCACGAATATCAAATAATTGAAACATTGATGACAAACAGTGGAATGTATTTCTCTGTCGATAGGCTTTTTGAAAAGGTATGGGGATATGATAGTGATACAGATATTTCTGTTGTTTGGGTCGATATTTCAAATTTACGAAAGAAGCTCAAACAGAGTGGATCCAATGTAACAATTAAAGGTAAGCGCAATCTCGGTTATCGGTTGGAGGAAAAATAAATGATAGAACTCATCAGAAAACGTTTCATGAGAGTCTCGATGCTTTCATCCGGAATAATATTGATCACTATTTTAGCTCTAATAAATATTTTGAATTATTTCAACACTGTAAATAGAATGGATTCCATGCTAGAGAATCAAAATTATGTTTATGCAGGAAAAGGCAACAACAATTTAAATGTAACTAGGAATACTCAGCAGAATGCCCCAAAAAAGAGTGTTATGGGCAATCAACGAAACAAGGTGTTCTATATTGAGGTCACCGCTGATGAACAACTTTTAAATTACAATTTAGACAATTCTCCTTTCATAGATGTTGAAGATGTAGTTGCGTTGGGCAAAGAGGCACTCAAGACTGAAGATTACAAAGGCTTTATTGAAGACTTCAGATATTCTATAACTGTGAATAATGATGTATATCACATTGCTTTTGTTGATGCTCAATCAGAGCTCTATACATTGCAGTACAATTTGATATTTTCATTTATAGTTTATCTATTAGGAATGGTTGGTATCTTCTTTTTGGTAAAAGCTTTGACAATACCTGCTGTGAAGCCAATAGAAGACAGCTACAACAAGCAGAAAAGATTTTTGACAGATATCATGCATGAGATAAAAACACCACTTGCAATCATTGAAACAGACACTGAGGTTGTTGAGATAGATTATGGAAAAAATGAATGGACAAAGAGCATCAAGAAGCAGATACATTATCTAAAAGACCTACTTGATGAGCTTGTAACTCTTTTAAAAATGGATGAGCATTCAGAAATTCTAAAAACAGGCAGAGTTAATGTCTCTGAATTATTGGAAAATTCAATAACTGGTTTCGAGCCGCTTTTCAACAGAAAAGGGATAAATTTAAATCTTATGTGTGATGATGAGATTGAGATAAATTCAAATGAAGAGTCAATTGAGAAATTGATATCTATCATACTTGAAAATGCATTGAAATATACTTCAGGTGAGAATAAAATCTCTGTTATGCTTAAAAAAGTCAACAAAAAAATCCTTTTTGAAGTTGAAAATAGCATGAAAAATATAGTCGCAGGAAATCATGAGGAGTTTTTTGACCGTTTTTATAGAAGTGATTTGAGCAGAAATAGTGAGCTCGGTGGTCACGGAATTGGTCTTTCAATGGCAAAAGAAATAGTCACTCAGAATAAGGGTCAGATAAAAGCGTTTAGCAAAAACAATCATTCTTTTACAATCTCTGTTATAATGTAGTCCTGTACAGGATTAAAGTTGAAGGGTATCTACTTTATTCAAGCAGCTACCCTTCTTGTTTTATAATAGAGAACTCTTAAAGTTTGAAATCACATATGTTTATGAAAGCAAAGAAATTAAATTGTATTCACTGTAAATTGATACCATGATGACTGAGATGACACTCATTATCTTTATCAAGATATCCAACGAAGGTCCAACTGTATCCTTAAGTGGATCACCTACAGTATCTCCAACAATTGAAGCAACATGTGCTGAACTTCCAGATCCTCCATGATGTCCAAGCTCTATGTACTTCTTTGCATTGTCCCATGCTCCACCAGAATTTGCTGTAAATATTGCAAGCATCACTGCAGATAAAGTTGTTCCAATCAAAAGACCTCCAACAAAACGAGGGCCAAAGATAAAGCCTGATATCAATGGTGTTACAATTGAAATTATTGCTGGTCTTGTCATTTCAGATAATGCGCCCTTACTTGAGATTGATATGCACTGTGTATATTTAGGAGTGCTAGTACCTTTCAATATACCGGGATCTTCTTTGAATTGTGTTCTGACTTCATCAACCATCTTCTTTGCAGTATTGGATACTGCATCAATCAATAATCCTGAGAAAAGATAAGGTAATGCTGCTCCAACAAGAGCTCCTGATAGTGTCAAAGTATCTATCATATTTAGAACCAATTCTAGAGTTCTGCTGTTCTCTCCTGCAACTGCATAAAGATATGAAGCAAACAAAGATAGAGCAGCTAGAGCTGCACTGCCTATAGCAAACCCCTTTCCGATGGCAGCAGTTGTATTTCCAATTGCATCCAACTCATCAGTGATCTCTCTGACTTCAGGATCCAAACCACACATCTCCGCAATACCACCTGAGTTATCGGCAATAGGTCCATATGTATCAACACTTACAGTTGCTGCTACAAAACTCAGCATTCCCATAGCTGCCATACCAACCCCATATAGACCAGCACTTGCATTACTTAGAATAATTGCAAAAGCTATTATTGCAACTGGTGGAAGAGTTGAATTCATTCCCAGTCCAAGTCCATTAGTAATTACTATTGCAGCTCCTTCCTTACTTGAATCAGATAGTTTCAAGGTAGGTCTCTTGCTATAACTTGTGTAGTACTCTGCTATACTTCCTATTCCTATTCCTGATATTATTCCAAGTATTGCACAGAACCATGGGGATAATGCTCCATATCTGAATGCTGAAATTGGTTGTTTGAATATGTAAGGTGTTATTAGAAGATTCAACAGAATTGTAAGTATCGCAGCTAAATAAGTTGTTCCATTTAAAGACCTTGATAAATTCTTAAGTTCTTTTTTGTTAATAAATAGTACAATTGAGATACAGCAAGAAATTAGACCTATTGCACAAAAAATAAGCGGATAAGAAACCAAGGAAATCAACGATTCATAGGAAATTGCATCAGCTGTACCATGCAATGAATAGTATGTATAAATAGCAAGTATAATTGCAGATGAAATTGCTCCAACGTAGCTTTCCAATAGGTCTGATCCCAATCCTGCTACATCTCCTACATTATCTCCTACATTATCTGCTATTGTTGCTGGATTTCTAGCATCATCCTCAGGAATTCCTTCCTCTGCTTTACCAACAAGGTCTGCACCCATATCAGCTGCTTTGGTGTATATTCCACCACCTACTCTGTTGAACATTGCAATAATTGAGCATCCCAGTGCATAGGTACTGACACTCATAGTAAATGGTATATCGGCTATTCCAACCATATTGTTTTTAAAACTCAAAGCATCAATACTGAGCTGTCCCATTACTTTTCCAAATATCAGATAAACAGCAAGCAGTCCTAGAAGTGCAAATCCACCAACACTTAACCCCATTACAGTACCACCAGTGAAGGCAACTTTTAAAGTCTGGCCTTTATCTTTCGTAAGTCGTGCTGTGTTTGTAACTCTTACATTAGCTTTTGTAGCCATTTTCATACCTACAAATCCTGCAAGACCACTCATTGTAGCGCCAAGCACAAAACAAATTGCAGCAGTCCAAGATACCAAAAGTAGAATAATAACAAACAGAATTGCACCAACTATATAAAGAAGGCGCCATTCTTGATGAAGAAACTCTCGAGCTCCATCCTGAATATAACCAGCAATTATTTTCATCTGCTCTGTTCCAGCATCCAATTTACTGACTTTTTTAAAATTAAAAAGAGCCAATGTCAATGAGAAAACAACTGCAATAACTAATAAAATATATAACACAACAAACCTCCTCGTCATGTAATTGATCTATATCCTTTTCTTATCAGTATACTATTGTTTTATACAGAAAGTAAGTCTTAATATTTCTTTATCTAATGAGTGGAACAAGAAATGATTTAAAAGTTAATTGGCCTTATTCTTTGTTAAGTTAAAGAATTTAAATAGCCTTTTGAAATTCAATAGACATAAAAAAGGAGTGTCTGTTACAACACTCCCTTTTTAAAATAACTAGATATTAGTTATTGTCTGCTTTCCATTGTTCATAAGCAGCTTGTGTTTCTGCTGCAACCTTCTGAGGAGTTTTTTCACCCAAGCCAATTTCCTGCAATCCAACATTGATTACATTCACTACTTCAGGATCTAGAACGCCATCAACTACTGGAGTGATTTCAGTTGGTAGTTCATAGAATTTAGCTCTCTTAGCAACAAGAGGTTCCAAATTATTTTCAACTACTACTTTATCAACATCAATATTCAAGTTTGAAGGGAAACCTGCACCAGTTGTCAAACGATATGTCTGAACATATTCACTCTGCAAGAATTTTATTAACTTCCATGCTGCAGCTTCTTTTGCGCTTCCATCTTCAATATTAGCACTCATACCAAAACCTGTTGATACAACACCGGAATTTGTTCCAGGATACATCTCATTAGGTAAAGCTGGCATGATTGTCAATTCTACATCAGATTCCTGATGAGCTCTATCAATCAATGCATCACCTGTAGAAATATCTGTTTGGAAAGCTCCTGTTGACCAGTCACCGTCGATGAAGAATGCACTTTTGCCTGTTGCAAAATTAGCTCTTCCAGATCCATAAGGACTTGCTAGACTGTTTCTATTTATCATACCTGATTCATATAATTCATTAACAATCTCTAGAGAATTAACAAACCAAGGATCTGTAAATTTAATTTTTCCAGCTTGTAGGTCTTCATACCAATTTGGTCCACCATAACGACCAACTATCATTGAGAACAAACAGCTCTGCATAACCCATGCTGATTGATTGTCCATACCAATCAATTCAATACCTTTTGCTTTTAAAGGAGCTGCCATAGCTTTCATCTCTTCAAAAGTTTTTGGCATATCAAATCCATTTTCCATCAACAGTGTTTTGTTTACGTATAACATATGAGTTGCAGTAAAACCACTTGCAAGTTCAGCTAGATATCCAGCTGCTTGTGGAGCAAGAATTGCAGGGTTATAACTATCAACAAGTCCATCTTTTTCTAAGAATGGCATCAAGTCTTTAACACTTCCTGTAGTTTGAAGACTAGTAGATCTTCCACTAGGCCACATGTAGACTACATCTGGTACATTACCTGAAGCAACATAAGCTTCTGTTTTCTGGTGGAAAGGTTCATTGAATAAATCTTCTCTAATTACATTGATATTTGGATTTTCTTCAGCGAATTTGTCCCAAATCATTGCCACTTCATTGGCACTATTTGGCTCTGACATATCAATATAATTCAATACTCTCAGATCAATTTTCCCATCATCTTGACCTGAACTTTCTTTAGTTCCTGTTCCAAAAACCGTCATTGATACCATTGATAACAGTAATAATGACTTAACTATTTTTTTCATCATATTCTTCCTCCTTTATGATGTAAATCACTCAGTTAACCTTTGACCGCTCCAGCAGATACACCTTTGGTAATTTCTTTTCTGAACACCAAGTAAAAAGCTAGCATTGGAATCAATCCAATAACAAGAGCAGCAAATTGTTTTCCATAATCAGATGACAGAGCACCTGCAAATTTTTGTATTCCAACTGGTAAGCTCTTTATAGAGTCATCACTAGTTAATATGTTTATCAACATGAATTCATTCCATGTTCCAGTTACAGTCAATATTGCCAATGTTATTGCAGCTGGTTTTGCCATTGGTAAAATTATTGATATGAATATTTTGATGTACTTAGCACCATCAAGTCGAGCAGATTCCACCAATGCATCAGGGATGCTCTTTATGTACTCAGTCCCCAAATATATTCCAAGAGGCATTCCAATTCCTATATATGGTAGTAAAACGCCCAATCTTGTATTGTAGAGGCCAACCCAGTTTACCATCAAGAACAGTGGTACCATTATTGATTGAAGGGTCAACAACAGACCAATTATGAAGGAGCCACTTAGAAATTTGGTTGATTTATTGGGGATTTTTGCAAATGCAAAACCTGCCATAAATGAAAACAGAACTATAAACAAGGTTGTGAAACCTGTATAGATCACACTGTTTACAATTAACATTGGGAATTTTCCTCTTACCCATGCATCTTTGTAGTTGAGAAGTACAAATCTTTGTGGAAGTCCCAATTTATTTAATTGGAATTCTGTTGTTGTTTTAAAAGAATTGATAAGCAACCAAAGAAGTGGATATATTGCTAAGAACGTAAAAATAATCAATATTGCATATGTGAGTATCAAGCCAAGTCTTGCCTTGATATTTTTGTTATCTTTGATTTCTCCCATTATTCTCTACCCCCAAAAGTCTTCTCCAATTTCATTGTTATCAAAATCAAGATAAAGCTTATGACTACCATCACAGTGCTTATGGCATTTGCTAAAGGATATTTTGGTGCTCCTTTGAAGGCTTTATCAAACATATATAGTGATAGTACTGTGGTTCGATTTGCGGGACCTCCGCTTGTCATTACATAGATCAAATCAAAACTCTTTAAAGAGCCACTGATTGCTAAGATGCAGCTTGTTACGATTACTCCTGATAATGCTGGCAATATTATGTATTTCAATAGCTGCATTTCTGAAGCTCCATCTATTTTTGCAGCCTCAAGTATTGATGTGTTTATCTTCTGTAGATTAGCTAAAAATATTATGAGATATGTTCCTGTATACATCCAAAATATTACAAAAAGAACTGGAACCATTGGATGTGAGGACAGCTGTGTTTCGTAAGCTGGATTGAAAAGTCTCATCAATTCTGGAAATGCGCCGTAAGGTGCAAAGAATGATTTCCACAAGATACCAATAACAACTGTCGAGATAACACAAGGCAGGTATATCATTGTTTGGAAAAAGGTCTTTGCTTTTACCATACCTCTATGAAGAATATATGCAAGAAAGAATCCCAAAGGAATCTGTCCAAATAAAGATACTGCAACAATTTTTATGTTATTTTTCAAGGCTATATAGAAGTATTCATCCTTAAAGAGATTTGCATACCATTTAAATCCAACAATCTCAAATGGGTTTCTATTTCCAAAAAGGGGTCCCCCTTGATAGTTACTCAAACTCAAAACAACTGAGAAAATGGTTGGAAATGCCATTATAGCAAAATAAATTATCACTCCTGGAAGGACCAAAATCCAATAAGCTCTTTTCTCCTCTCTTTTTGTATAGTTTATACTATTTTTTTGTTTTCTCATTTATCTCTCCATTTTTTAGAAAATCAAATAAATCATCCCATTCAATATAGGTTTTGTCTTTAACTTCCGTCAGTGTTGGTACATTGAATAATTTCTGCAGAAACATCAGAGCTGAGCCTTTAGCTACAATAAAATCATTCTCTTCTTCAAAATCCAATGTGATATTTTCTCTATCAATCAACTTGTATAAATTAGGAGAGTCCTCTTCTAAGTAATTTAGAATTTTATTTTTATCTGCAAAAGATTCTCCAAGTAAAAACAAGGTATTGATGTCTAGAACTGATATTATTGGAATGAGAGAGACACATAAATCTGCAAACCAAATTCTGAAACTCTTCTCATCAGCCAATGCATCTTTTAAAATCGCTTTACTGATTCCTGATTGGCAATCTGTATCGCCATTCCAACTAGATGATACATATTCCCCACTTTTAAAGTTCTTTCCTGAATAAACAGAGTTGTTTACAACCATGCTCATTCCAATTCCTATTCCTGTAAAACGATTTTCATTTCCAACAATTATTTCAGACTGTCTTACTGAATAAACTGTCAAAAAGTCACCCAGATGGTCATTTTGTCTTTGAACCAATTCATACCATGAACAGCAATGTGCATCATTATCACAATAAAAAGGAATTCCATATTTCTTGACTCCATATTCATAGATATCAAAATTATGTATATCCATCTCATTGAAGTATAGAATCACTCCATTGCGTGAATCGATTATTCCTGCTATTCCAAAATTTATTGATAAAATTCTTTTTGATAGCAATTTACTTATGCTGATTACTTTATTCATCACATAATCTATCATTTCGGTGAAGATCATTTTGGGCATCTCTCCACCATCTTTATATATTGTCTCTCCAGCAAAGTTAACAAATACTATTTTGTAGTACTGAGGATTGATTTCTATACCAACAATATTTCCAACCTCTGGATTCATTCTCAATATCTTTGCTTTTCTTCCCTGCATTGTATTGCTGATGGTTTCAGAGGATTCTTGAATTATATTGTTCTCTAAAAGTATGGAAACAATATTGGTCACCGACGACTTGTATAAATTTAGTTCTTCAGCAATCTGTACTCTGGTATTTCCTGTATTCTTTCTTATTCTATTGGCGATCAACGAAATATTGCAGTTTCTTTGAAAGCTACTGTTATTGACACTCACGAGTTCTCCTTAATTAGTTCGTTCCTTGTACTAATAAGCTAACATGATAATATTTGACTGTCAATAATTTTCTTTGGTATTTAGGCTAATGCATAACCTATAAAGAATTATTTAATAATTTTTTTGATAGTACAAACTTTGGACTTTACAACTGAAATATATTGTGTTACGGTTTAAATTATGAATAATAAACCAGTTGCATCTTCAATTTTAATGCCTCTACCTTCATTTATAGAGGATAAAGAGGGCTTCTTAACAATTACATCCAATTCTGGAATTAAATGTGCTAAGAAATTTTTTCATGTCAGAGAACTTATTTTAGATCAGTTTTCGTTTGCATCAAATGATGAAATTATTGAGTTTGTTGAGAATGATGAACTCTCAAAAGAGGAATATCATTTGAATATAACTCAGAGTGTGGTTGTTGTTACAGCCAGTAGCTCTATTGGAATTTTTCATGGCATGCAGACATTGCGACAGCTCATGCTTTCTTGTGGTGCTGAAATCCCATGCTGTGAGATAAAAGACAAGCCTATGTATTCATGGCGAGGTTTCATGATTGACTGCTCCAGACATTTTTTCAGTCTTACTGAGTTAAAAAAAATGATTGATGTTGCATCTTTACATCATTTAAATATTTTTCATTGGCATCTAACAGATGATCAAGGCTGGAGGTTGGAGATTCCATCACTGCCAAAACTCACCCAGATTGGTGCAAGAAGGCAGAATATAAATTACGAAATTCCTATGATTGAGCATGAGTTCTACAATGAAGCACAGGTTGCTGAATTGGTTGACTATGCTCAGAAGAGATTCATCACAGTTGTTCCTGAGATTGAATTTCCAGGTCACTCCAGGTCTTTACTGGCATCATACCCTCAATATGGTTGTGTCGGTGAGAACTATTCGGTGGTAGCTCATTGGGGAATTTTTGAAGATGTCCTATGTGTTGGTAATGATTTGGTTTTAAATTTAATCAAAGAGATCATCACTTATGTTGCAAAAGTATTTCCTTCTGAGTACATACACATAGGTGGTGATGAGTGCCCAACAAAGTCATGGGAAAGCTGTCCTAAGTGTCAGAAAAAAATGAAGCAGTTGAATATATCTGATGAACGAGGACTGCAGAGCTACATAACATCAGAGATCTGCAAGATTGTTGCTGGTGTGAACAAGATACCAATTGGATGGGATGAGGTATTGGATGGTACAGAAAATATGCATTTACCTGAAGATTTGATTGTGATGTCCTGGAGAGGTACTTCAGGTGGTAAGAAGGCCAGTGCTCTGAACCACAAGGCTATTATGTGCCCAAATACTGCAGGTTGCTACTTTGATTATAAAAACTACCGCAGTTTTGATGAACCAGGAAATCTAGGAGTGATCACTTTAAATGATGTTGCACAGTACAGTCCCATCTCTTCAGATATGAGTGAGAAGCAAAAAAAGATGATCTTGGGCGGTCAAGGTAATATTTGGAGTGAGAAGATCACCTTTGGAAAGAATCTTGAGTACATGGCCTATCCAAGACTATCTGTTCTTGCGGAGAGGTTATGGAATCCGCAAGATATGTTAAGCATTGAAAAAAGAAAGAGCTCTTTGATCAATCGATTGAGAAAATTAGATATCAACTGCTATGCAGGTCCATCTATTTAGAGATTTTTTTGGCCATCACATGACCCCATGTATGGCTTTCAATGATCTCAAATCCTAGATGTCTGTAAAAACCAATTGCTCTGTCATTTTTTATATCAACACCCAGGTGAACACCCTTCACTCCTTGTTCAGCAAACTTATCAAGGAGTGTATTTATAAGCTTTGATCCAACTTTTTTCCCCTGCAAGTTTTTTGAAAGGTTTATATGTAGATGTGCTGGATATTCTTCAAAAAATGAGGAGTTCTCAACATCTTTGTTTATTAAATCTATTATCTCTTTCTCTTCATTGGTTTTTATCTGACACCCACTGTATATCTCTCGCAAATTAGGTAGCCAACTTTCATTGAACCATTTAAAGAATTCTTTAGAGTCTACTGTGCCAACTGTATATCCCTCACAGATATCATTCTCCACAACATCAAAACAATATTGATTGTCATATTTAATGTATGGTTCGCAGAAATATTGTGATACTGCATCTTTGTTGTAAAAATAGTCAGTTCCATCTTTACCACCTATGGCTGTAGTTAGAGCAACCTTTGCTAGGTCTTCAATATCTTCTATCTGTGCTTGTTTAATTTTCATAACTTTTCCCCTTTTTAAGAATATCTGACTCAATATTCATTATGGAAAATATATCATGATATTTGGTACAAAACAAGGATATTGTTAGCAGGTCTGGATCTTCCAAACTCAGCACAATATCCTATGCTTCTCATAAATTAAGTTAGGTATCTATTTCTTACCTTGGTTTGCAACTTTATTCATTTTTGCTGCCAATACATCTTTATCACCAAGATATTCTTTCTTGATCACACCAAGATCATCATCTAAATAATAGACAAGAGGAATTCCTGTAGGAATGTTGACCTCAAGAATCTCTTTTTCAGATAATCCTTCAAGATACATAACAAGAGCTCTTAGAGAATTACCGTGTGCTGTGATTAAGACTTTTTTATTATTTTCAATTTGAGGTTTTATCTCTTCTTCAAAATAAGGAATAACTCGAGCAATGGTGTCTTTCAAGCTTTCAGCTAATGGAAGTTCATTTTTAGCTACGTCTTTATACATTCTTTGTAGTTTGGGACTTCTCTCATCATCTTCTTTCAATTCTGGTGGTCGTACATCAAAAGATCGACGCCAAATTTTGACCTGATCCTCTCCAAACTGCTTGGCTGTCTCAGATTTATTCTTTCCCTGAAGATCTCCATAATGTCTCTCATTGAGTTTCCATGTCTTTATCACTGGTAGCCACTCACTGTCCATGCTTTCAAGGGCATAATTTAAGGTATGAATTGCTCTTTTCAAATAAGAGGTATAACAAACATCGAATTCAAATCCGTTTTCTTTCAATAAAACACCAGACTGCTTTGCTTCTTTTTTTCCTGTTTCAGATAAATCTACATCTGTCCATCCAGTGAATAAGTTCTCTAAATTCCAAACACTCTCACCATGACGTAAGAGTACTAATTTATAACCCATCTTAAAGTCTCCTATCTTTTTAATAAAATTTACAATGGAATAACTACCGTTGCTATTATAACGATGAACTTTTATATAGTATTAGTCAATACTAACTTTTTATGATATAAACATATTTCATTCAACCCTTTCAAAATTATTACTATCAATTCACTGATTACGTTTTTATATGGCGAAAAAGTTCTATGATTTTTCTCCAATAAAAAAAAATAATTTTTTTTCTTGACTTTTTTAAATTCTTATATTCCTATTTTTTCCAGCCAATTTATTTGAACCTAAACTTCATCTGAAAATCTAATTTTTTGAATAAATATTATTATTATACAATCAAAATTGCATACTAAAAAAGGTTCAATTATTTTTAAAAAGATAATGGACATTTTTTCATCAATTTATAACACAGCAAGACCTTATGTTTGGTGCATCAAAATTTCCAATTGAATTTCTGTAAAAAAATTTATAAAAAATTATGATAGTTATCAAAAAAATTGAATATAATTTTTTTGCACTTCACCGATAAGATATAAGTTTAATGAAAGAAAAATACAACGCTTTTTTTGTTAGTATTTGGGGGCTTTTTACCCTCTTTAGAAAAAGTTATGCCCATAAATAATCTTTACAAAATATTGATAAATACATAATATAAACTTTATTGGAGACAATATGCAAATAGGAAATTATTTATCAGAAAATTCGGTAATGTTTTTAAACAGCAATGACAAAAATGAAGTACTCTCATCCATGGCGGTACAGGCTACAAAATTAGGTTATATATCTAATGAGCAAGAATTCATCAATGCTTTAATTGAAAGAGAATCTATAATGAGCACTGATATAGGTTGGGAGGTAGCAATACCTCACGCAAAACTGAAAGATATTCCTGATTTCTTTGTTATACCTGCAGTCTTAAAAGACAGCCTTGATTGGGGTGCTGGAAATGATCAAAAAGTACGATTGGTATTTTTAATTGGCGGCCCTGCAGAAGAACAGAAACAATATCTGCAGATTCTTTCTAAAGTTACTTTAATAGTCAGAAACAAACAACGTAGAAAAGCTTTATTGGAAGCTACTACTGCTGCTGAAGTACTCGCTCAGTTCGAAGGACTATAGGAAACAATTAAGTAATGGAAGGACAGATTTTTCTTTATTTAGCTGCTATTTTTGCAGCAGCTTATGCAACTAAATTACTTACTGGTAAATTCAAAATTCCAGAAGTAACAGGATTTGTTATTTTAGGTGTACTGCTAGGCGTTTCAGCTGTAGATTTATTGACTCCAGAGATGTTAGATAAATTCAGCTCAGTATCGACTATAGCACTTGGAATGATAGCATTCACCATTGGTATTGAATTAAAAGGTGATGTGATCAAAAAATTAGGCAAAAGTATTTTTGCCATCGTACTATGTGAAAGTCTTGGTGCTTTTCTTGTGGTATTTTTAGGACTGAACTACTTGTATCATGCAGATACAAATACAGCTCTTCTTTTAGGTGCAGTAGCAAGTGCAACAGCTCCAGCTGCTACAGTAGCTGTAATCAGACAGTACAAAGCTAAAGGACCACTTACATCCACAATCCTGGCTGTTGTTGGTTTGGATGATGCTGCAGCACTTATAATCTATGTATTTGTTGAGGGTTTTGTAAGTTCTAGAATACTTGGAACATCAATTTCTGTACCAGTGATGCTTTTCGGTGCATTGATAGCAATATTAGAAGCTTTTGCTCTTGGTATTGTCGCAGCAATAATATATGGTTTTGTTCTTAAAAAAGTTAAAAATAATGAACAGATCATGTTACTGCTGGTTGCAGCCTTGATGGGACTTCTTGGTATTTCAGAATTCTTAGGTGTATCTGAATTACTTGCAATCATGGCATTTGGTGCAGTACTTGTTAACACATCCCCTGTATTATCTAAAAAAAGTGAGAACATTGTTGGTAGTTTCTCTCCTATCTTTATAACTGCATTCTTCATACTTGGTGGTGCTCACTTAGATATTTCATTGATAAAACAGATTGGAATATTGGGAATTTGTTACTTCATTGCCCGCAGTATTGGTAAAGTCGGTGGAGCATCAATTGGTGCTAAGATTGGAAAGGCTCCTAAAGTTGTTCAGACTTATGTAGGTATGTCACTGCTTCCTCAAGTTGGTGTAGCTCTTGCATTGGCACTTGCTATCAACAAGGAATTTACAATGTCACAATATGGTTCAGAAGGTATAACACTAGCAAGAATAGTAATCAACGTATTATTATTTACAACTATTATTACAGAAATTGTAGGCCCATTATTAACAAAATTTGCGCTTAAAAAGGCTGGCGAAGTTCATACAACGGATATCGACTAAAAGGAGGTACAGCCATGAATTTATTGATTATTTCATTATCACAATTAGACTATAAAGAGGATGTATTCTTAGCATTACAGAGTGCAGGAATTCAAAAAGCGTCAATATGGGATGCAAAAAACTTGAACCAAAGTTTGGAAAGCGAATTCAGTTTGTTCAACGGTTTCTTTGGTGGCGGCAGTGCTCACGAAGGCGAGAGACTCATTATCTTTGCACACATCAAGAAAGTTGAAGATGCTAAAGAATTTTTGACCAACCTTGAAGCTGGTGGTATTCCTGTTAAAACAGATAATATTTTGAGCATGTATGTTATACCTACAGCTCTTACATTTGACCAAGAAACAGGTATTGTAGAGTAAAAATTTTTACTTAACTGCTAACAAGTTTATTCATATCGAAGGATTGTCACCATTGTCTGGTGATGATCCTTTTTTTATTTTCATATGAGCATAAATTGATGTAAATCATATTTTTAATTAGTTTCCTTTATCTATTGAGTTTTTGGTATTATAATGAACTCAAGCATTAATATTATAATCATACTGAATTTTTAAAATTGAATCTAAATGATTTAAATATCATCAAGCATTTGATAAGGAAGGAAAATTATGAAAAAAAATTTTATTGTAGTGTTTATCTTTTTGCTGTTTACGTCCAATTGTCTTTCTGCAGACATGATTGATGCAATCACAGGAGTATCAGCAATTATCACAGGAACATCTGAAATTGTATCTGATACAAAGGCAGTAGCTAAAGAGTCGAATTACAACTACAAAGCTCAAATTAAAGATATTGTAGCAGATCTTCCACCAAACTTGACTAAAGATGAGATCTATCAAGAAAATCGAAAATCTTCCGCTGTTCCTGCCCTCGCAAACTTTGTAATAGGTTTTGGTGTTGGTTCTAAATGGCAAGGCAATGTTTCAGGTTATGTATCTCACAAAGCAGTAGATTCAATTGCTATTGGAGTTGGAGGTGGAACAGCACTTGTTTGTCTTCTTTTAAGTGGCTTTTATCTTCCGGCATGGGGACAATCTAATGTAGAGAATCCTCTTCTGACCATAAGTCTTTATAGTCTCGGTGCTGGTGTTGCAGTATCCCTTGTTAATAGAACAGTCGGTGTTTTCACGGCCTGTTCTTATGCAAATAAATATAACAAAGAGCTCAAAAAGCAGTTAGATCTTGCTATCATACCAGCTGTTGATGGCAGTGTGTCTTTTGTTGGAACATTTTCAATAGATGATTTTCTCAAACTGATTTAATAAGCTTTTCAATTCTACCATATCTGAAATGGACTCATGGTAAGATTGCAGACAGAATCAACATCTAGATTTAAAGGGTGATTGCTATCTGAGTGATTCAAAATGCCATGAGAATGTTACTGCAATCAAAAAATGCAACCCCGTTTATATAAATGAGAAAGAGTCCTTATAGGGCATTCTTCGTTTGTTTCATGCAATTTGAAGAAGATATGATGAATAAAATTCCCACATAAAATAAAAACCTCATCCTTTTACAGATGAGGTCAATAATATTATCTAAATTACGATATATTAAAAGTTGTAAAATCCTTTTTTCTCAGAATAATCACAAGTTCTATAACCGTTTCTAGTTGCATAAATAGCTTGCAAACTTGATCTTCTAACTCTTTTAAAGATTGAAAAATTTCTGATCAATCTTTCACTAAAAAGTTTTCCAAATTCTTTCTTCTCTACAAAGATGACTTTCTCTGTATGGGCTTTATCGCTCTCTCTGCTGTTTTTTAATGTATCTTCATATGCTTCATAAGGTGATGCTTTACCAACAGAAGTGAACATATTTTGAAAACCTCTTATTGTATTGATTATAAAAGAATTCAATTTTGTTTTATATTGTGATGACTTTACCTTCTCTTGTGCAAATAATGCATTAGATTGTAAGATTTTTCTAATTCTATTGATTATTCTCATCTATATTTTTCCTTAACTCATTCAAGAGTTTTTTATAGCTGGTTTCTATTAAATAGCAGCAGGTATGTTATCTTTTGGATAATAAATTATATTCTTTTTATAAGTATATGTAACCAGTATGATAATAAATTGGGAAAAAGGCAAATGAAATTTGTGTTTTTTTCGTATAGTTATCCATTTCTAACGAAATTAGAATGATATTATTATAGTTTTTCAACTTTTGATGTGTGGGTTTTTATGTTATTTACGGCTCTCTTGCTTCTGTAATAACTGGATTCATCTTTCAATTTCATATAATTGGCATCCAAAATATGTTCAAAATACAGTGGATCATCATATATTTTTTTCAGTTCATTCGAATATCTTTTGGTTGGCACATATCCCTTGCAATAATGAGCAAATGTGGTAGTTCTCCATCCAAGGAGAATTGATAGTGAGAAATTTCCAATGCAATACTTGCGTGGGATCTCTAAAATTTTTTCATATGATATCAAATTATTTTCTTTTCTATATTCGTCAAGTAGAGCTTTGCAGTTGTAATCTACAACTTCTTTATTGTAAACTTCTTTGCCACAGCACAAACATTGAGTTCTTTTTCCTTCAAAATATTATTTTCTATTTTTAAGCACAGCAACTCTATGGTTACTTTCAATGAAGCAATCAGTATTAGTTCTGCAGTTCTCACAAAAACAATTTATAAGTTCTTTTTCAATTGCCATATTAAAATTATATAATTTAAAATTATCTACGTCAAAGAAATTTGACGTCATATGTATTTTATATGTAATATAGTCATTTTTAACGGATTAATATTCACAGAAATCACTCAGCTTTAATCTTAAATATGCAATATCCAAGATCAACAACACTCTTCTAATGAAGTAAATTCATTATGAGAGTAATTATAATGCAGCAGACCATATAAGTAGAGTGATGAAGATCCATGCAAATTCAAGCAAGTATAATTTTATATTGTTTCATTTTTGATTTTTTAAACAGATATATTTTAAAAAGTAGACAAATGTAGCAAAAAGTATTAGTTTAAGCGTAACTAATTTTATGGAGACCCCCAATGCAAGTTAAAATTATTGGTGTAACAGGCGGATCTGGCTCAGGTAAATCTACTGTAGTTAGAAAAATCAGTGAAGTATGTAGTGATTTCGTATTCATTCCTCAAGATAATTACTACAAAAGCGCAGCTTTTGTAAACAATGAGAATATAACAGCTTTCAACTTTGATCATCCAGATGCATTTGATTTGGAATTATTGAAAGAACATTTAATTGCTCTTAAAAATGGACAGGCAATTGATATGCCTACATATGATTTTGTGCATCATAGAAGAGGTGATGAGACAATTCATATTGAACCTTGTAACTTGGTCATAGTTGAAGGTCTGATGGTACTTTATGAAGGCTTCATAAGAGACCTACTGGACTTAAAACTATTCATTGATACACCTGCAGATATCAGATTGATCAGACGTATTCAAAGAGATGTTGCTGAACGTGGAAGAACTCCTGAGAGCGTTATAAAGCAGTATATCGAGGTTGTTAGACCTGGACATTTGAATTTTATCGAACCTACCAAGGAGTATGCTGATATCATCATTCCTGAAGGTGGACACAATGAAAACGCATTATCAGTATTGATTCCTTTTGTAAAATCCATTACATGCGATGATGAGACTCAATATTAAATCATGGTGTGCAGATACCCCATTTCAATATTTATTGATTTTGGGGTATTTTTTTGTTTTTATTGAGAATGTCTGGCCGCAGTAACAATGATCATCATTGCAATCACTGCTAAAAAGAGTCCAAATGCAAAATTAGCAAACATGATGTTTTCATTTCCTGGAAACAACCACAGATCATAAACAACATTGAAAGCCAAAGATATTATTGAACATATGGTAAAATATCGTCTTATGTTCTTAAGAAAATAATTCCATTGATTCTCGTTCATTTTTAAAAAATTTAGATTGATACCATTCTGACTTACAAACTTTGAATGATTTTCATAGTAAGATGGATTGTATCCTTCAAACAGATAACCTGAAACAAATAATATTGCGGGAATAAAAAATAAGTAAAAAAATACCATAAATTGCTCCTTAATCAATAAACTCTATTTTAGACGTATGAATTCAGGACTCTATTTTATATCATCATACTTTCTAAATTCCATTATTGATCTTAGTTAATTTTACTCCTTTTGCACCCACAAATCAATGAAATAAGAAACAGAGAATTAAAGGAGGAT
>JBFHKM010000043.1:0-20001 GCA_041595335.1 Sphaerochaetaceae bacterium | reverse complement strand
AAGTATACATTTTATAATTACTTACATAGTATATAATTATATATAAATTATAAAATATTTAAAGTTTTTAAAACATAACTCTTGACATAACTAACAAGATAAGCTATATTAGGGACATAAAGAAAAGGAAATATTCTTTAAAAACAAAAAAAACTTAATACATAAGGAATAAAAAATGAAAAAATTATTAACAGTATTGGCAATCTCAGCAATTGCAATCACATCAACTTTCGCAGTAGTAGCAAACCCAACAACAACATCAAACAGAAACATTATAATCAATGGAGCAGTTGCTCAAAATGATTTTTCTTTTGATCTTGTAAATGAAGATAGTTCAGTTGATGGTTTAGATTATCTTTACAATAAAGGTAATGCAATAGATCTTACAACTACAACAGAGACTTCAGAATTCCTTATCCAGAGAAGCAGTGGTAATGAAAACACTGATTCATATCTTAAAGTAAAAATTGCTCCATCACAGTTCGAGGGCACAGTTAATGGTAAAAATTATGAAACTGAAATTGTTCCTGCAGTTAAATGGGTTAAATACGAAAATGCATCAACTCAATCCAATTATGGTTCTATTTTAATTCCTTATGGTTACAAAGAAAAAACAGAAACAGTAGCAGGTTTCACACTACAAATTGTTGGTAATGTTGAAATTCCAGCAGCTTCAGATTACTCAAGCACAATTACTGTTGAATATGAATTTGACAAATAAGATGAATTTGATACCAAATATTAAATAACAAAAACTCCTTTTAAATAATTACTCAGATGCTTCTCCTCTCCTTTAGAAGCATCTGAGTTTCTTTTTGTCCAAGAGTTCTTTCAATTATAACAAAGAAGTTCATACATTAAGTTGAAGGTCTGACCCATTGAAATCTTTATAATAATTTAAATGGAATGCTTCTATTCTGGACAAAAACTGGGAAGGGCTTCAGAAATAGAATTTTCTAAAATATGAACTCCTAATTGTTTTCAAAATTAGCGTAATATGGCTCAAGATGGCTTTATGTAATTAACGTAAATTCTTAAATTAAATACAAAATTCCAAATACTTCTAACATAGTTTAAATAACTGTTGACACAACTTACATCATATTGTATATTAAGTTTAAAGAGAGTTATTTAATCAGTTTATAAATAACTTTCTCCATAAAAGGAAAATTATAAAATGAAAAAATTAATCACACTTTTAACTATAACAGCCATATTAATAACATCTGCTTTTGCTGCAGAAAATAGAAACATCATAATTGATGGAGCAGTAGAACAGATCAACTACACTTTTGATCTTGAAAATGTAGGAAGTACTGTTGATGGATCTGAATATCTTTATGATGATGGTAACAGTGTAGATTTAACAACCACAACAACAACTTCCGAATTTTTAATTCAACGAAGCAGTGGAAATGAGAACAGAGATTCTTATCTTTATGTAAGAGTTCTTCCCTCTTCCTTCAAGGGAACTGTAAACAGTGGTCAAATTTATGATACTAAAATCACACCTACTGTTGAATGGCAGCCTGGTTACAATATTTATAATTATGGTAGCAGATATGATTTAATATCAGCTCACATAACACATGGTTATAAAGCTGAAAAAGAAACAGTAGCTGCCTTTAAATTGAAGATTGTAGGAGACAAAAGCATACCTGCTTCATCCGATTACAAAAGTACAATACATGTATGGTACTATTTCAACTGATAATAAAAAATTAGATTATAAAATTCAGAATAAGATTCTCCAAATAAATACCCCAGAAGCAATCCATATATAAGCTTCTGGGTTTTTCTTATGCAGGAGAGTAAAAAACCCCCATCTTAATTGACGAGAGTTCTTTAACAGTTGATATTATGACATCAAAAATGGTGCCCATATATTAAATAGATAACCTACAATAACAATTGCTATAGCCGTTATTATTAAGAAAGCTGCAATCAATTTTGGCTTGATAACTTTTCTCAATAGGATCATTTCAGGAAGAGAAAGTGCTGTTGTTGCCATCATGAATGATAGAGCAGTTCCAATTCCCACTCCCTTTGCAATTAGAGCCTCTGCAATTGGAATTGTTCCTAAAGCATTTGAATAAAGAGGAACACCAACAATAACTGCAAACAATACTGCAAATGGATTATCTGGTCCTGCATACTTTGTGAGCAATTCAGCTGGAGCATATCCATGAATCAAAGCTCCTATTCCAATACCTATCAAAAGGAACACCCAAACTCTATGAATTATATCTTTTACATTGTCCCATGCAAATTCTAATCTGTCTCTGGTATCCATCTCTTGAATAAAGTCTGTTCCATTTCTTTTTTCATAAACGTATTCCTCAACTTCTTTCTCTAAATGCAATTTTCCAATTATTATACCACCAACGATACCTACAATGACACCTGTGATAACATATACAACTGCAATTTTCCATCCAAATGATGCAAGCAATATTGCAAATGCTGCTTCATTTACTATAGGAGAGGTGATC
The DNA here is from genome assembly GCA_041595335.1 of Sphaerochaetaceae bacterium. Taxonomy (GTDB): domain Bacteria; phylum Spirochaetota; class Spirochaetia; order Sphaerochaetales; family Sphaerochaetaceae; genus Pleomorphochaeta. The sequence goes on along the minus strand of JBFHKM010000043.1, from coordinate 17,509 downwards.
AAGAAACTGAATGTAAAACTCAGTGGTATTCCTGACTCTACAAAACCAATGAAGATTGGTACAGATGAGCATGAACAAAATGGAGTGACTATACCAAGCAGAGATGCAATGATATTACCAGTCAGGCCACTGAACTTTCCCAATATTTTTTTCGTTCTTTCAGGTGGAAAGTAACTTCTAATATAAGAAATTGCAAATACCATCAAGCCAAGAAGAATTATGATCTTTACTGTATCATAAAAGAAGAAGTGGATGCTTGATCCCCAAGCACTCTCAACATCCATTTTAAAACCTTTCTCTACCAGTAAGGTAACAAGGTAATTTAACCATCCAAACATAATATATCCTTTTTTATTAATATTACTTAGGTTGAACTTAAGTTCAATCTTTCTTTATAACAGTAAATTGGTTAACTTTTAGGGTACAAAAACCCTAACCTAAGCAATTTAGGAAATTCCAATTTATTTTTTTCTTTTTTTTTATTTAACTAGATAACGTTTTCAGCTCTTTCATATATAGCCTCTTCATCTTGTTTGTTGAGAAGACCTGATATAGTCAAAGCAATTAAAGTGATTCCGACAAGGCTGCAGCACATTCTTACAACTCCAAACTTAACACCCAAGCTTGCAATTTCAAATGTGAACATCGGAATTTTTGTAGTTGACCAAGCTCCAATGAATACAAACACATTGAAAAGACTTGCTCTTTTCTTGAGCATAACAAGAGCCACAGGGAAAGCGGCATATAGTGGTCCTGCAGCTACACTTCCCAGAAGAATTGCAATTGCGAAACCTTTTATTCCAGATCCTTTTCCAAGGTACTTGATCATCGTTGTTCTTTCTACCCAAACATCAAGAAGACCAAGCAGTATGAATACAGGTGGTATTATGGCCAAAATTTGAAGAAAATTAGCTTTTGTATTCTGGAATGAGAGCTTTCCAATATTTGGATACATGATTCCAACAATTATATTGATGACCAATAAGGTCAAAACCCATTTATATCTTTTTAAAAAATTTTTCATTACAGAACAGCCCCCATTATAAAAGCTACGATCAGAGAGAATGCAACTGCACTCAAATTTCTTATTACAGTAACTTTTGTGCCAAACATCTTCTGTTCCATTGGTATTGTGACAACACCTACCATCATCAATGACGAAACAAATGCTGCGATCTGAGCGACACCAGCTCCATTATTCAACAGTGCTGCAGATAAAGGAAATGCAACAAAGCCAGGTATCAAGGTGATGCTACCAACGACCAAGGCTATAAGTACACCAAGAAAGCCTGATCCAGCACCTAAAAATCTACTTATTGTCTCTTCATCAACAACACTCAACATCATTCCAATAATCAGTATTATTACTAAAAACTGTGGAAGTATGTTCTCAAAGGATTTCCAGGATTTGAATAAAGCTTTCTTTGTCTTTTTTTTATCCTTAATCAAGGAAATCAGCAGGCAGACTGCCACTGCTATGTATAATATTTTTGTAAACATGTTATATATCTCCTAATTAAGGACTCTCCTAATTAATTCAATAAAGGTTCAATAGCTTTTGGTTTTAAAACCTTACCAGCTGATACAACTTTTCCATCTACAACCAAACCAGGTGTGCTCATGATATTGTAACTTGCAATATCTGAATATTCAGTAACGTGTTCAACAACTGCTGTTTTTCCTGTGTTCTTCAAAGCTTCGTTTACATTAGCTTCGAGTTTTTTGCATTTTGGGCAACCTGATCCTAAAATTTTAATGTCCATATTTTACTTCCTTAAATTATATATTTTTAAATTACTCAAGTAATTATTTATTTGCACAACTGCAGCTTACCATGTAGATTTCTTTATTAGCTAACTTAGATTTGTCTTCCTTTAGCTTTGGATAATCATCTACATTTTCAACAACATCTGATAAAAAATTGTCCACTCGTTCATCATCAGATTTAAAGGAATAATAAATGTACTTACCTTCCTGTCTTGTTTCAACAAATTTGGTATCTCTAAATTTAGCAAGATTCTTAGATGCAGTTGGTTGAGACATCTCTAAAATTCCAGAGATGTGGCAAACACAGAGGTCCTCTTGAAAAAGTAGAACCAACATTCTAAATCTATCCTCATTCGCTGCTAATTTTAAAAATTCATTAAGTCTATTCATTTTATCCCCTTCAGTATCATATACTCATATTCCCATATTGGTATATGACAAATATAGGTATTTCCCTTTTTTTTGTCAATAAGAGATTTTTAATTTTTCATAATAAATTATATTATTTATTATAAAAAATCCCACACCAATTTTGATGCAGGATTCATTTAATATTAAAATTATTTAGTTCAACTCAGGAGTCTCACCTTCTTCCATGTACACAATCCATTTACATATTGTTGTAACATGGTCTCCCAGTCTCTCAAGTTCTTTTGCAAGATAATAGAATTCAAAAAGTTCATTGCTTGTATCACCACATTTGTTGGCTTCAAAGATCATTTTATAGATCTCCTCTTTATAGGCATCTATTTCATTATCTTTCTTGGCTATCTCTCTGGCTCTTTTTGCATCTGTCTCAGCTAAAGCTGTGATCACATCACGAAACATAAGAGCATCTGCATTTGCCATATCAACAAGCTTATCAATTATTTCCTTATCACAATCCTGAGATTCTGAATCAAGCTCAGTTGCAACTTTAGCAAGATGTGCTGCATGGTCTCCCATTCTCTCTAAAGATGTCACCATCTTCAATCCAGCAATTACATGTCTCATATAATGACCATATGGAGCCTCACTTATGAGAAGACGAACTGCATCGTTCTCAACAAGTTCTCTCATTTGATCTATGAAATAGTCATCTGCCATAACTTTTTTGGCCATATCAATATCTCTATCTCTGAAAGCAATTGTTGCCTTCAGTATAGCTTCTTCAACTCTTGTAACCATCTGAAGCAATAGTTCATTGAAGAAATATAACTTCTCATCTATCTGTACTGTATCATTCATATTTCACCTTCTTTTTAACCAAATTTGCCAGAGATATAATCTTCAGTGCGTTTGTCCTTTGGTTTGAAGAAGATATCCTTTGTATCACCTGTTTCAACAAGATACCCACATCTCTTATCATCTATCAAAAAGAAACTTGTGGTATCTGATATACGAGAGGCCTGCTGCATATTGTGAGTAACGATGACGATTGAATACTCTTTCTTCAATTCAATCATCAGCTCTTCAATTCTTGAAGTTGATATTGGGTCCAACGCAGAGGTTGGTTCATCCATCAATATTACCTTGGGATTTGTTGCAAGTGTTCTTGCCAAACACAATCTCTGCTGCTGGCCACCTGATAGAGCCATACCATTGGTATTTAGCCTATCTTTAATTTCATCCCATAAAGAAGCCTGAACAAGAGCTCTTTCAACAATCTCATTCATCTCGGCTTTCTTATATTTTTGAAACAACCTTGGACCGTAAGCAACATTATCATATATGCTCATTGGAAATGGATTGGCTTTCTGAAATACCATTCCAACCTCACGACGAAGGTCCATAATATCAACATCTTTCAAGATATTTTGACCATTCAATAAAACATCGCCTTCGATGTTAACTCCATCTATCAGGTCATTCATTCTGTTCAAGACTCTAAGGAATGTGGATTTACCACATCCTGATGGACCAATAAATGCTGTTATTTTATTCGCCTCTATTTCCATGTTGACGTCTTTTAAAGCTTTGTGCTCTCCATACCAGAGGCTAAGATTTTTAACATCAAAAAGTTTGTTATCATTCATTATTTATCCCTTTTCCTTATCATAGATCTGGCTGCTGTATTTATTATCAATTCCAATATTATCAAAACAAGAGCAGAAGCAAATGCTTTATCAATTGATTGACCTTCTATTATTGTTAAATAGATATGTTGAGCCAAAACTCTTGAACTGCTGGTGATGGATGATGCAATGTCGGTACTTGAGCCTATTGTAAATACAAGTGCAGCAGTCTCACCCAATGCTCTTCCGATAGCCAATATAACACCGGTTACAATGCCTTCCTTTGCTGCGGGAAGAACTATTTTGAAGATTGTTTCAATCTTTGTGGCACCAAGTCCTCTACTTGCAAATATCATCTGTTTGTCGACGGTGTTTATTGATTCCTCACTTGTCCTGATTATGGTTGGAAGAATCATCAATGATAGAGTCAAGCAACCACTTATGAGAGAGAATCCCCATCCAAATAATTGAACAAATATGAGCATTCCAAACAATCCAAAGATTATTGAAGGGATTCCCGATAGAAGATCAATTCCTGATCTTATTATCACAGTTGCCTTTCCTCTTTTAGCATATTGGGATAGGTAGATTGCTGCAGCAACACCAAGAGGAGTTGAGATCAAAAGGACAAGAAATATCATCAAAAATGTATTCACTATTATTGAACCAATTCCACCAAATGCTCCAGATTCTTGAGCATTCGATACAAGATAATCAAGGTTTATATTCCAACCTCTATCAAAGGTCAGAACCTTCAGATTATCTAGACCTTCCATGTCATTGTATGATCTTGCAGACACTATGCTCACACCACCTGGGGTGCTCTCAATATTATATGCATTGGAATTATTTATAAAATTGATCTTTAAATCTGGGCCACCAATTTCATTCCAATTTTTGAATGTTCCATCTTTAATTTTCTCAATTTGCTCCATAGAAAGAGAGCCAATTCTTCTGTTGTTGAGAAGCTGAGTGACATCTTCATTGACGGCCACAACTGAATCATAGACATCAACTTTAACATAGTTCTTAGGAGCAGTTGCTCCAGGTGATAAAACGATCATTCCACCTTTATCTGAGGAATAATCAATATCACTTGAACTGTTCACTATATCATCATCAGAGATAGGAACTGCAAGATATGAAGATAATTTATCACGAACAGCTGAGTCCACATATAAATTGAATTTTTCATTTACAGAACTTATGGTTCTGAGAGTTCTCACTCTACCTTTTGCCATGCTCTGCAGCGTGAACCAATCCACTTTATCCAAATTGGCTTTTTTGTTCGTATATACTTCAAAGTCTTCATTTACCATTGCAATCGGTAGAACTTCAAGCTCACTCTGATTTGTATATCTCAATCCTCTGTATATAAGATATGACAAGATAACAACCAATATAACTATTGATAGAGCTGATAATATCTTAATAACAGTAAGGGCAATGTTGTTTGTTTTTTTTCTATCCATCTAATCGCTCTTTTCGTGTGATCATGACAACAATGAGATTTAAAACCAGTATGAATAAGAACAGAAGCATTGCTGTTGCAAACAGTGCATTCATATGCACGCCCTCTGCATAACTCATGTCAGTTATGATATTCATGGTCAATGTTCGTCCCATATCTGTGGGATTCAGTGCAAATACTGGAGCATTACCACCGACAAGAACAACTGCCGTTGTCTCACCAATAGCTCGTCCCAGTGCCAGTATTATTGAAGATACAATTCCACTTATTGAAGATGGAATTATTACCTTGTAGATTGTCTGCCACTTTGTGGCACCAAGAGCAATTGAAGCTGCCTTGATCTCTGCTGGAACTGCCTGTATAGAAACTTCAGAGAAGTTGATTATTGTGGGAAGAATCATAATTGCCAGTATTATTGCTGCCGATAGCAAGGAATATCCATTTCCACCTGCAGTATTTCTTACGAGAGGAACAACAACTGCTATTCCAAACAATCCATAGATTATTGAGGGAATACCAGCTAGAAGTTCAATTCCACTTCTCAATATCTTTGCAAAATTACCTTTGGCAAATTCACTGAGATAAATTGCACAGGAGAGCGCAATTGGAAGTGCAAATATCATGGCAAGAAAGGTCACCTCAATACTTGCAATTACAAATGATGCAATTCCATAATGTGGATCAGTGGAAGAAGATGGACTCCAATCTGTTGAGAACAAAAATTCCTTGGCAGAAACATTTGCAAAAGTTGGAAGCCCCTGCTGAACTATAAATATTGTAATTAGGATTACTGTCAGAACGGATACTGCAGCTGCAAGCAGCAGAACAATTCTGCTGCTGCCCTCAATCTTTCGTCTGACGTTGATTGATTTTGCTTTCATATATTAGTTTACTGGGATGAACTGTTTTTCAGCTACAATGTCTTGTCCAGCATCACTCAATAAGTAATCAATGAATGCTTTCTCAACTGAGCCTTCTTTTGGCTGTCCCATAGTCACTACATATAAGGCTCTTGAAATTGGATATGCTTTATCAATTACGTTATCGATTGTTGGTAACTCACCATCTATTGATAGTTCCTTACCACCTTTATCTGTTACGATTGATGCGAATCCCATTCCAATGTAACCAATTGCTCCAGGAGTTGAAGCTATCTTGGTTGCAACCTCACCATTTTCTTTAGCTACGATTGCTTTTTTAGCTTGAGTTGCTTCCTTTCCTAAAGTATCTTCGATAACTATTTCAGAGAAAGAGCCATAGGTACCTGAAGTTTCATCTCTTACAACAATTTCAATTGGAGAATCCTGACCACCAACTTCACTCCAGTTTGTGATGTTTCCTGCGAAGATGTTTGCAAGCTGCTCCATTGTTAGATTTGAAATCTGAACAGACTTGTTAACAGCAACTGTCAAACCATCAAGAGCTATAATTGTCTTAACAACACCCTGTTCAACTTCTGAGTCTTTGAGTTCTCTAGAAGAACCACCTAGAGAGAATGTTCCAGCTATAAGGTTTTTGATACCTACAGAAGATCCTGTTGTTTCATATGTTATTTTGGTTCCTTCATTTTCTAATTCAAATCCAGGAATTGCAGCATTTGCAATTGGTGCAACTGTTGAAGATCCACCAAATGTATATTCCACTGTATCAACCTTGGTTGTTTTAGTTTCAGAAGATCCATTAGCAAATACAATAGAAGATGCTATACAAAGTACTGATAAAAGCGTTAATAATTTTTTCATTTCTTTTTACTTCCTATAAATTATTTTATAACCTAAAGGTACAGATAACTTGTTTGGAAATTGCTAAGAGAATGTTAAGAAAGTATTAATATTACAAGATCAGAACTGAGGATAAAGAGATCTGCTCTTATCTTTTAATGTACTCAGATCAAGACGTTCTTTGGGAATTGTCAGAGTGAAAGTAGAGCCTCTTCCAACCTCACTGCTCAGTGATACAGATCCACCATGAAGACTCATGATGTGCCTAACAATCGAAAGACCAAGACCAGTACCACCACTGCTCTTGCTTCTTGCTTTATCGACACGATAGAAACGCTCAAAGATTCTGTCTTGGTACATTCTAGGAATTCCACAACCCTCATCTTTGACGATTATACTATAATTCTTGCTATCATAAATCAAATCAACAGTGACAGTCTTTCCTGCATCACTGTATGAAATAGCGTTTGTCAGCAGATTGAGAACAGCTTGTGTGATCAAAGATTTGGAGCATATTACCTGAGGTATTTCTTTACTGCTGTATATAATTTTAATATTCTTTTCTTTTGTCTTGTACTCACAGCTCTCAATGGCTCCATTGATGATATCATTCAAAGATTCACTCTTCATTTCAATTTTTGAATCATTCTTCTCAAGCGATGCTAAAGTCAGAAGGTCTTCAATTATTCCCTTCATCTGCAGAGAGTTCTTCTCAATGATTTTTGCATATCTTTTAGATTTCTCTTCATCCAAATCACCATTTACCAATATATCGGAAAAGCCTGCAATTGATGTGAGAGGAGTTTTCAGCTCATGAGAAACGTTGGCCACAAAGTCCTTTCTGACCTCCTCTAGATGCTGTATCTCACTGATATCATTGAATGTAATTACGGTCCCAGTAACAATATTCTGTGTACAAACAGGAGCTATTATCACCTGATAAGTTCTGTCCTCACCCTCTCCCATTATCTTGGCAGTCTCACCACTTAGGTGTCCAAACCTAGATAGAACATATTTTGTTGGTTTGTTGTTCTCAATGACAGTGGCAACTGCAGTGTTGAAATCAACATCAGAGAAGATCTTTAAAAGAGTTATAGGTTTTGTTACATCAAGACCAAACATAGAAATGGCAGCTCTGTTGCAGAGTGTTATTCTCTTGTTTTTATCTGTTATGAGGACTCCTTCAACCATTGAAGAAAGGATTGAAGAATAGGTATTTCTATCATCGGTGAGCTTATCAATCTGCTCACTTATATCATCTGCCATCTCATTCATCACAGAAGACAGTCTTGCAAATTCAGAAGGTTTTTCTATGGCAGTTTTTGCTTTAAAATCTCCCCTACCGTATTGATTGGCAGCATTCGCTAACTCCTGAACAGGTTTGTTTATAACGGAAATAAGAAGGTATGATATTATAAGGATTATGATGAGCAATATAAGAACAAATGGAAGCAACTGAGATATGAATTGAGTATCCCATATATCTAGATTTTCAATATTGGTGGCAGTTCTAACATATATCTTTTTACCAGGAAAATATGTTGCACTGTAGAGTGTGTTGTTGAAAGTCGTCTCACTATCACGTACAGAAGTTGATGTCTCTCCCAATCTAGCTCTCTTTATCTCATCTCTGTAATAGTGATTTACCATATCTTCATGATCAACCTCAGAATCATAAAGTGGAGTTCCATCATCATCAATCAATGTGATTCTTATATCATGGAATTTTGCATAATTGTTGAGAACATCTTCATCAATTGTGCTCTTATCATCAAACAAAGATGTCTCAATATATTGAGTCTGAAGAGATAACATTTTCTTTTTAGAATCAAGCATGGTGGAGCTGAATGAAGATCTTGCAATTGTTATACTCAAAACAAGTACAACCAGCAGCACGCTGGTTATTGTCAGAATAAGTTGATTTTTAAATCTCATTTTCTATTTTATATCCTATAGCCCATACAGTTTTGATGTATGTCTTACCAAAATCACCTAACTTTTTCCTGAGTGACACAATTTGAACATCTATTGAACGCTGTGTAACAGGATAATCACTTCCTTTTGATTCATTTATCAGTTGATTTCTGGTGAACACTCTTCCAGGATTTCCTACAAGGAGATATAGAAGATCAAATTCTGTTGAGGTCAGAGTTATTGGAACACCATCAAGAGTTGTGGTGAATCTTGCTTTATTCAGAACAAGAGTTCTGAATGTGATTATATCATCAGAAGATTTAGCCATTTCAGGTTTTCTTCGTAGCAGAGCTTTAACTTTAGCAGATACAACTTTAAGACTGAAAGGTTTTGTTATGTAATCATCAGCACCTAAATTCAGTCCTGAAACAATATCTTCCTCACTGCTTTTTGCTGATGCAATTATTATTGGAAGGTTATTTCTATCTTCTTTATTTCTGATCAACTTGAGTACATCAAGTCCACTCATACGTGGCATCATGATGTCCAATATCACAAGATCAGGATTCTCTTTGTTGATTTTAGATACTGCTTCCATACCATCTTTTGCACTGATTACAGAAAAACCATCACTTTCTAATTGGAAAGTAATCAACTCAACAATATCATCTTCATCATCAACTACTAAAATTTTCTTATCATTCATGATTAATAATCTCACAGGATAATCACATAAATCAAGTAAAGTACCTTATTATTAACATAATTCTAACATTTAACTTGATTGAGGCGAAATTTGTACCTTTTTAAAAAATACTATGATAATATTACTATATGATGAAAGAAGATAATACAATTTTAGATTCAGATTTGCAGAGACCTGCCTCTGATGTTCATTACAAATATCCTGAGATAGACAGAAGATTTCTTATGAATCCTGGCTGTATAGGTTCATTCAAAAATGAATGGGATACCTATGTTTATACGTTGAATAAGAAGATAGTGGCAATTCTATCTCACAATGAAAAATATGATTCAGATATTTTGAATCTCAAGTTAAGAGTCGAGGACAACATGCAGCTGAGAGATATGTATCCCAACGCAATTGTAGAGGGATATCATATGAATAAAATACACTGGAGTTCTGTTATCTTGAATAAGATTGATGAGCTGCCTAAAAATCTTGTATATGAGTTGATTGATGAATCCTATTTCTTAATATTTACAGGACTGACCAAAAAAGCACAGGAACTTATAAGTCCCACCAAGAGGAAAGAATATGAAAAAAGAAGACATAATATATAGAATGCAGAACAAGATGCTCTACTTTGAATCAGATGCATTTTTAGAAGGAAAGGTTAAGAAACTTGAGACCTTAAAAGATTTCAACAACACAAGGCCATCTGAAGATAGACGACGTTTCCAACTTCTATATGAGCTATTCAAAAGCTTGGGAGAGAACTGTGTGATTGAACCACCGCTCTATGCCAACTGGGGCGGAGCAAATGTTTCAATCGGAGATAACTTCTATGCAAATTTCAATCTCACCCTTGTTGATGATGCTGAAATAAAAATTGGAAACAATGTGATGATTGGACCAAATGTAACAATAGCAACTGCATGTCATCCCATAAGTCCATCCTTGAGAGAAAAAGGATGTCAGTACAATCTTCCTGTAACAATAGAGGACAATGTTTGGATTGGATCTGGAGTGAGCGTTCTTCCTGGGGTAACCATCCACAAGAACAGCATAATTGGTGCTGGCTCAATTGTTACAAAAGATATTCCAGAAAATGTAATAGCCTTTGGAAACCCATGCAAGGTCTCTAGAAAAATAAATGAGAGAGACGATAAATTCTACAACAAAGATATGGAAATAGATCTTCCATTGGATTGATGTTCTAAATAAATATTCAAATGAAACTGTTCTAAATTATAGAGCAGTTTTTTTATATATAGTTGACATATCAACTATATATCATCAATATTACGTCATATACGCTATTTAATGGGAGAATCTATGGAAAGCAATATTGGAAAAGAAATTGCCATTCTAGCGAGACAGTTCAATAAATATATTGCAAGAGAATTGCAGGGTCAGGACATTCTGACTTCTGAGTACATTTTCATTGCAAGTATTGAAGAAGATAAACAATGCAATCAACAAGATATCTGCAATTTATATTCGATTGATAAATCTGTGGCTACAAGAGCTACAGAGTCACTAGTTAGAAAGGGTTTTATTGAAAGATTGAAAAATCCTCACGATAAAAGAGAACATATTTTAAAACTTACAGATAAGGGAAAAGAAGTCAAACCTTTCATTGTTGATAGGTTATCTCACTGGACTGACATCATATCAGAAGAACTCAATGAAGATGAAGTCGAATTGGTAAGTTCAATCATAAGAAAAATGAGAATAAAAGCCCTGGAGGAGAATTCCAATGTCAAAAAATAACAAAAAAAGTCTTCAATATACAATTTTAAGTTTATCAATAGTCACCGTTATGGCTGGAGCTGCAGTATCACCTGCACTGGGTCAAATCAAAGCCTTCTACAGTGATGCAAACCCTGTATTGATTCAGATGATATCAAGTCTACCTGCTCTATTCATTGTTATCTCAAGTTTGCTATTTTCAAAAATATCTAGATATTTTGATAGCAAAACTTTGGCAATATTGGGTCTTCTTGTTTATGTAATAGGTGGTACCTGCGGTGGTCTGACCAACAGCATCTACACACTTCTTATGTGCAGAGCAATCATAGGTATTGGTGTTGGATTGGTTATGCCACTCTCAACAGGCCTTCTTGGTTATTATTTCTCACCTGAAGAACAAAGCTCTTTGATGGGTTATTCTTCTGCAATGAACAATTTTGGTGCAATTATTGCAATGTCAATTTCAGGATTCATCTCTTCTTATAACTGGAGATACAGCTTCTTGGTTTATTTGATTGGATTGATAATTATGTTGCTTGTTGTTCTATTCTTACCAAAAGCAAAAATTGGTAATGCAAAATCCAACGATAACAATACAAAAGATGAGAAAAGCAGAGGTCTTATATATTTTGGAATGTTCATCTCACAGGTAGTTTTCTACATCTTTATTACTAACTTCTCAGTTATAGCAAAAGAATCAGGACTTATTCCAGCAAGCCAAACAGGAGTGATGATGTCTGTTCAAGCTGTTGGAGCTTTCATTTTATCTATGAACTTTGGAAGATATAATAAGATCATAGGTGATAAAATAAAATATATTGGGGCACTTGCTTTTGCCATCTCATACATTCTTCTGGCATATGCAAATAACTATGGAATTCTGATTATTGGACTGCTTTTGAATGGTATTGCATTAGGAACACTTGTTCCTTATTTCAACACAATTGCTCTCAAGGGTTTGAACAAAGAAGAAACTCCAGACATCATGTCAGTCATGTCTGCATGTCAATATTTAGGACAATTTGCCTCACCTTTAATTCTATCTGCTATCATGATGATGATTGGATCTAATGGTTTGAAGATGCCTTACATAATTGGTACTGCTTTGTGCGTGGCTCTTGCTCTTCTTTTGATCAAAACAAAAGCTATTGAAAAATAGATGATGTAGCAAAACAAATCTTGCACAGACGGTCCACTCATTTGAGTGGACCGTCACTGTTTTGAGCCAACTGATTCAATTCTAGACTTTCAGTATTGGAGAGCCAAACAATTTAGCTATAAAGGAATGAACCAAACTTATTGGCAAGAAAATGACAACACTCAGAAGCATGATGATTTCATACAGTGGATTTGATCTTGAATCAACCTCACCTTTGAAATTCTTATTGAACCGAGATACAAATGATCCAGCTGGAATTCCATAACAGTTTCCAAGCATTATCATGTTTATATTTGCAACGATTCTATCTGCAGTTTCTTTTCCATAATCTGCAATCAACTCCTTCTTTGCAATATCAGAAGGATAACCTCTCATTTCAGCATAGTGCTGTGCAAACATTATTGCAGGAAGCTCCTTTGATGGAACATCATCCATTGAGCCTCCCAAGAGCTGCTTTATCTCATCACCTGACAGTCCATTTTCAAGGGCCATCTGAGTGTGAGCATAACTGCAGATAGCACATCCATTGACTTCAGTTACTGCAAGCATGATTCTTTCACTGAATTGCTTTGATACAAGTTCTTTATTCTTCGATTTTGAAAAAAAACGAATGGACTTGAAAGCCCTGTACATAATTTTATAGCCTTCAGCCAAACTAAATAATCTACTTCCACTCTTACCCATTTTATATACCCCGTGTACGTCTATAATACACCTAAAACACCACCTTGTAAGTAATAAAGTCACAGAAAAAAATTTACTGAGGTCAATATTGACAATATAATAAAACTGCAATACTATTTAGATATATTTCTAATTAGATAAACTTCTAATTAGATTAGGAGTGAAAGATGCTACAAGATACAATCAAAGCATTGAATGATCCAGTCAGGAGAAAAATATTGGATCTGTTGAAAGAAAAACCATTGTCGGTTGGAGATATCTTATCACAATTAGATATCACAGGAGCAACGCTATCACATCATCTTAAGATTTTGAAAGAAGCAGATCTTGTATCCAAGAAAAGAGATGGTAACTTTCTAATTTATGAAATCAATACTTCCGTAATGGAAGATATAATGAAATGGCTTTCAGGCTTTATGCAAAATGGAGACAGTAAAGATGAATAAAAAAAACACAAATATTGTTACTTTGGTTCTCGTTATTTTAACATTCATTGGAATAATCAGTGTATATGGTTCTCTTCCAGATATAATTCCAACACATTGGAATGCAAGTGGGCAGATAGATAGAAGAGGCAGTAAATCAACTATATGGTTGATGTATGGCATCTTGATAGGTATAAATTTACTTTTCATTGTGATCACTCACATTGATCCAAAGAAGAAGAATTTCGATGAATTTCAAAGGACATATGGGATTTTCAGAATCGTATTCAACATTTTTTTCATGGCAATAATTGCTATAATGATAACCAATGCAAAGGTTGTTCAGGAGTTTGATGTTACAAAAATTGTATTCTTCTTGGTTGGAATATTCTTGGCTGTTATTGGGAATTATCTTCCTAAATTCAAGCAGAACTACAGTGCAGGAATAAAAACCTCATGGACTCTCGCAAGTGAGAGTGTTTGGAGGAAAACACACAAGATGGCAGCTCCAATATGGGTTTTGGGTGGTATATTGATTGCTCTTCTTTCTTTAATAATTCCTTCTAACATCTATATTTTTGTTATGCTTTCAATCATAGCAGTCATGGTTTTGGTACCAATTGTTTATTCCTATCTGGAATTTACAAAAGAAGAAAAAGAGAAGATGTAAAATATTTACAGGCTGTCGTCAGACAGCCTGTAAAGTCATAATCTATATCTGTTTATTTCTCACAAACATCCTCAATATCTAAAAGCCATTTCAATGAAGGCTCCAACCATTTGCTCCAGTAATTCCAATCATGAATACCTTCTGTTTCCTTATAGATATAGTCAATATCGCTCTTCTTTAGAACTTTCTCAAAGTCTCTGTTCATTTCAATTAAAAAATCATCCTTACCACAGCAGATGAATACCTTTGGTTGTGGTATGGCATACAGCATATTTGATTGAATAAGATTTTCAGGATTCTTATTTGTATCTCTGAGGCCGTCTAAAGAGTCAAATATATAATGAAATCCTTTCAACTCTTCATTAGTTCTCAAAGTTCCCTTTGAGGTGATATCATTTATGACCAAAGCAGGAGACATTCCAAATATTTTTGAAAATCTTTCGGGATAAGTCAGACCGATGCAAAGGGCTCCATATCCTCCCATAGAGTGACCACCAATGAAATTATCTTCTTTCTTGGTTGATAAAGAGAATGTTGATTGAACATAATCAACAAGTTCTGTTCCGATGAATGTCTTGAACCTTGCTGTATCCTGTTCCTTATTCACATACCAAGAGTTCTCACCAGAAGGCATTATCACAGCAAGATTCATCTGCGTTGCCAATTGCAGAATGTTTGTTTTATAAAGATAATCTGAACAATCACCTTCACTTCCATGAAGAAGATAAAGAGTTTTTACATCTCTTTTGAACTCATTGCTATATAATTGTTTCTGGAAATCCAATTCATCACCAGGAATAATTGCTTTAAATGTTACCAATCTATTCAATATTTTTGAAAAGATTCTTATGTCCATCACTGCCATATATTGAGGCCTCTCTTAAAATTTAATTCTGTTCTATTATATCAATACAATTGATATCTAGATATACACATCAGAGTTCTTCAGACTCAAGATATTTGCTTCTATTGTTTTGATTATCTTGATGAATTCTTCATCACTCTTTCCTGTTGGATCATCCAATCCCCAATCATCACGTTTTTTTGAAGGTAATGCTGGACAATGAACATTGCATCCCATTGTAAATACATAATCAATAGGTGGTAATTCTGTTATAAGTTTTGAATGTTGAGTTAACTCCATATCAATACCATACATATCCTTCATCAATCTCACTGCATCTTGATTTATCTGAGGTTTTGTTTCTGTTCCTGCAGAATAAAAATCAAATTTATCAGCTGCCAATGATTTACCTAGGGCCTCAGCTATTTGAGATCTACAAGAATTGTGAACGCATACGAATGCAACTTTTGGTTTGTTCATTTTGACTCCTTACATATTTCTATACTCTATGTATATAATAGGAATTATAAAAAAACAAGAAGAAATCTTCCATATAATACGAATTACACGCAATCTACTTCATCAGATATTACATAAATATAGTACATATACTAATATTTTAAGAATTTTTAGTTATATACACCAATATATATTGCATTGCATCTCGTCTATCTAAATGTTAAAAATCTGTAAATTTTAGATCATTTATAATTAAAAAGCTCAATAAATCGTAATTGTAATAGAAATTCTGTACAAAAGGTAAATCAATACATTGAAGATTGTATAAATACCGACTTTCCTGATGTTCCACTCATATACGGATAGCAGAATGCTACCATACGGACAAAGATATAATAATTTTTTTATATCACTTTAATAGATTTTGTCTGATAGTTCTATTAAATATCTTTTTTCATCAACAGTCTAAATAATTCTATCATATTGCTGCCAACATTATTTTTTACATCATCAAGAGTATGGGCCCAAGAATAGGAATTACTTAAGGCCTGAGAAATATTTTTCAAATATATTTCTTTGAATTTCTTTTCTGATATCTTCTTCCCATGTCCATGATGCTCAGAAACCATTTTACTTACATAAGTATGACTATTAGAAACTACTGGATTATTTATGAAATTATCTGGGGCTTTATTATATTCCTCAATTGGATTGTAGGTATGCAATAACAAAAAAAACTCAAAACAGGGATTTGATATAAAACATTTATATTCTTTATCGATACATCTATCAATAATATCAGTAATATTAGTTCTTGCTTCGTTATCACGTCCTTCTGTATCAATGACAATAGCAAAAATATCATCATAGGTACCAATGCTATTGAGAAACTTATGATATTCAACATCATATCTGGACTTTTCTATGGCATTTTTTATTATTTTTCTATCTTCAGAATTTAGCCTACTTTCATCATCAAGGTAGATTTCTATTTTATCCAATCCAACGGAATTAGCTAAATCAGAAATCTCGCTCAATTGATCTGGAATAGTTTTATCTCGTTGCATTACATATTCATCAAGCAAATCCAATACTGATAAAGGATCTGAATTTGTATCTTTCCGTTTAAGTGGCTCAATTTTTATGGTTGCATCAATTCCCGCATCTGCTTTATTACGATCCAAAAAAGTGAAATATTTCACCTCTGTTTTTGTACCTTCAACTGATAACCAAATGACCTTTTTAGGGTCCTCAAAAGGTTCTTTTCTATCAAATGCATCTGTTGATAATCTATATTTATTGCTACTCATCATAACAACCAATATCTTTTTCTAATACTGGGATTGCACCATATCTACCAACTAAATAATCAGCACCAAGTTTTTTCTTAGAGTCAATTCTGACTTTATAATCAGATAAAGAATATAATTTACTTGAATGATTTTCTTGTCTTTCAATGAACCATATTTCATCTTGTCTTACCAAGTCTAAATCCATCAACAATATATCATGAGTAGTGAATATTAATTGTTTTCTCAATCCTTTGCAGGAATTCATAAACATTTCATAAAACAATTGAGCTAGTTTTGTATGCAAACTTTGATTTAATTCATCAATCAATATCAAACTGTCTTCATCTTCAATCGATAGCAAAGGTAATAAATCAAATATTCTTCTAGTCCCATCCGATTCATCTTTAAATTCAAAACAATCTGAACTATTTCCATGGTCAAAAACGATGGTATTTGCCGTATAAGAAATTTCTTTACCAGAAGACTTTTTAGCTTTTATAAAAAACACACTTCCACTGATATTTAATAACAAAGTCCCTGTATCATTTTTAGTTAAAGAGTTTGAAACTTCTTTAAGAATATTGTCTTTTACAGAATCCGGAACATCTTTAAGAGCTGTAACAAAATCTACTTTTTTAATCAGTGGTTTTTCTATTCCTGTGTCCAACCCTT
>JBFHKM010000042.1:0-20454 GCA_041595335.1 Sphaerochaetaceae bacterium | reverse complement strand
GGTGGAGCCGGTGGCTTTTACAAGGGCATGAGATACTCTTATTCTGTAGGTTGTGATTATGCTTGGATCATGGATGATGATACAATCCCAACTCCAACAGCTCTGCAGGAGCTTTTGAATGCAACAGAGACCATCGATGAAAAGTTCAGCTTTTTAGCAAGCAGTGTGTTTGGACCAAATAATGAAGCAATGAATGTTCCATCTGTTGATCAATCACCAAGCAGCAATGGTAACTCCGATTGGTATAAATACCTCTCTAAAAGTATAGTCAGAATCAATGGTGCTTCATTTGTGTCTCTATTGATTCCTCGTGATGTAATTACAAAATGTGGATATCCTTGCAAAGATTATTTTATCTGGGGTGATGATACAGAATACACCATGAGAATAATCAAAGATTATGGTCCGTCATATTACGTTGGAAAGAGCATCGTTATTCACAAACGAGTGGTATCCAAACCAGTATCAGTTAAAAATGAACAGAATCCTGTTCGAATTAAAATGTTCTATTACTTCATGAGAAATAATCTGGTGACAAGGAAAGCATACAATGGAAGACTTCATTGCTATGCAACTTCTGCTTTATATTTTACCACAATATTTTCAGTACTCTTTCATTCAAATAAAAAATGGATGCGTATAAAAACAATAATCAGAGCTATAAATGATTTCAATTTCAAACGCTATGATTCAAAGAGTTTTAAAAATAGGTATAAATTAGATGGCCAAGAAAGAGGTCTCAAAATTGAATCAAAGCTGATACATCAAGCAAATCAGGACTAGGATATTTATTTGTTGCTTTATTTTATTATAACAAGTATCATTTTTTAAGTTGCTTGTTTTGATGATCTCAACAAGTATGAATTGAATTCAAATTATTAAAAGGTTTTATATAAAATGGAAGAAACATTATTGCTCAGAGATATTCAATTGCAAGAATTGAACATCCTGATTGATGTAGCAAGAATTTGTGAAGAGAACAACATCAGATATACTTTGGCTTACGGAACACTGATAGGAGCTGTTCGCCATAAAGGATTCATCCCTTGGGATGATGATATAGATGTTGCGGTTCCTAGAGAAGATTACAACAGGTTGAAGAAATATTTTGCTGAGCATGATACAAAATATAAGGTGTTTGGTGGTTATTATAGTCTTGGTGATTGCACAACATCTTTCATGAAGGTATGCAACCAAAAGATTCATATCATTGAGAAAGGTCTTGAACTTGAAAATGGTCTTGGTATTGATATATTTCCTATTGACGGTTTTGGGGATGATGAGGAAAAAGCAAAGAAGATTGCAAAGAGATATTGGTTCTTGGTATCAAGAGAGTACTGTTTGAGAGAACCAAACAATCCATATATCAAGAATGCGAGCTTCATTAAAAAAGTATCAAAAAGATTGCTGAACGTTGTTTATCGTGTGATTGGAATAAAGAATATTGAGAAGAAGATAGAGAAACTTGTCACTTCCAACTCTTTTGATGATTCAAAATGGACAGGAAACATAACTGCAGAAGCAGGTGGCTTTGATAGCCTGTTTGATACAGATGTTTATAGAGATTTTGTAGATGTTGAGTTTGAAGGCCATCTTTTTAAAAGTTTGAAGAAGCAAGATGAATACTTAACTCGTATATATGGTGATTATATGAAATTGCCTCCAGAATCAGAGAGAGAAGGTAAACATGAACTGCAGGTCAGAATTGAGAAGTAGTTTTATATATATAAAACGAATGTGGCAGTATTAAGACAAAGCAAAGGGACATATATAGATTATGGGATTGAATAAGTCATCAAGAACAGTTAATGCTAAAAAAAATATAGGAACATCACTTATCAATAAATTCATATCTTTGATATTGATTTTTATAAGCAGAAAATTGTTCATACAATATATTGGTATTGATTATCTAGGTATAAATGGCTTATTTGCTAATGTTTTGACCCTTCTTTCAATTGCAGATTTAGGTCTAGATACTGCAATGAATATCAATTTCTACAAACCCATAGCAGAAAAAGATACAAATAAAATAGCAGCACTGATTCAGTTCTATAGAAAGTTATATATAATTGTTGGATCAACTATAGCGGCAATAGGACTGCTGCTCATACCTGCTCTGCCTTATATAATCAATCTGCAGAATCCAATAGAGCACATAACTGTTTATTATGTGATCTTCTTGGCGAATACAGTATTTTCATATTTTTATATCTACAAAGCGTCAATAATACAGGCTGATCAGAAAAACTATCTGATCAACAGAATTGATATGGTTATAAATTTCTGCAAGCTTGTAGCGCAGATTGTTGTGATTGTTGTGTTCAAGAATTATCTGTTCTACGTGCTGCTCAATATTGTTTTCACATTGATGCGTAATTTAATCATCTCACATACAGCAGATAAGCAATATCCATTTATAAAACAGAAAGTAAAGCTAGAGAAAAAAACAAAAGATAAGATATTCAAAGATGTATCATCAATGTTCATCTATAAAATCGGTTGGACCTTGATAAATGGTACCGACAGTCTTCTTATGTCCATTATTGTTGGTACAGCTTCAGTTGGCTATTTTGCAAACTACACATCATTAACAGGAAACCTTGAAGGAATAATAGCACTCATATATGTTTCGTTGAATTCAAGCGTTGGAAACCTTGTGGCCACAACCAATTCAGATTCGCAGTACAGAACATTCAGAATAATGCAATTTGTTAGCTATTGGATATGTGGAGTGGTTGTTGTTTGTCTTTATTTCTTGACGGAAGACTTTGTTGTGATGTGGATTGGTAAGGAATTCTTGCTTGATAAGTTTGCATTCATTGCTATTCTCATAAGTGTTCACTTTACAACATGCATGCGTCCTGTATGGGCCTTCAGAGAGGGGACCGGGATGTATCAGAAGATCAAATATGTAACATTGGTCACCGCATTCATAAACATTGTTCTATCAATTATTCTAGGAAAAAGGTTTGGGTTGGGTGGTATCATAATTGCAACATCGATATCAAGATTATCAACATATTTCTGGGTTGAAGTTAAGATACTTTATAACTCCTTCTTCGATAGAAGTTCTAAAGAGTACTTCTTGAATTATGCGATAAATGTACTGATGGTTCTTTTATGCATATTCATTCTTAAAAATATATTTGTTATTTTCCCTGATGTATCAGTTATAAACTGGCTTCTGAAGGCATTCATAAGCATAGTTGTTGTTTTGGTTGTTTATTATGCCAGGTACTGTAAAACAGAGGAGTTCAAGGCTGTGAAAGAAAAGGTATCAGAATTCTTAGATGGAAGAAGAGCTAAATAGGTACCTCACTTACTAAGTTTGAATTCTTCACCTTCAATCAGCAGAACAAAATTGGTCTTTGGGGCAATTGCTTTTGCTGTTGATTGAAGCATCTGATAGGCCAACTCTATATTTTTACTTTTCAGAAAATCTTCTGTTAGATCTACATACAATGCAGATTCTGTCTGAGTTGCTCCAATTAAAGATGTTCCAACTGGAATGTAGGATACATTGAAATCTTCAAGGACCTCGTATGGAGGATCTGCTATGAGACTTTCAAAAGTGTCATGAAGTCTATCATAAGTTCTGGTTGTTTCAAAACTATATTCAACACTGTCTCCATCGTCATTTATGTAATAAAGAGTCAGAGTTTCTTGATTATTTGCAATTTTATCATTTGTTTGTTTCTCAATAATCTCTTTAACTCCCGATTCATCAATTGATTCTTTGACTCTGGGAATAAAAATTATTAATTCTATAACAGTAAGGATAATAAAAATAATGAGAATAATTAGGCCTTTTGAGAGCTTATCATTGTCTTTTTTTTCTAAATTGCTCATAAGTTCATATTATAATATATCTTATTATTATTCGATACTTTACAATGCTTTAATTAGACCGTAAAATAAACGCATATGAGAATTATAAATGGCATTCCAGCTTCAGGTGGATTTGTTGACGGTAAAGCCCTTCTTTACTTACATCATCATTTTGAAGCAGTCAAAGAAAAGATCGAACCAGATCGTGTTGAAGATGAGTTAGCTGCATTGGACAATGCAGTTAAGGCCTGTATGGTCAATACAGAAAAACTGCTATCCACAGTGGATGATAAAGACCAAAGAGAGATAGTTGAAACACATCTAATAATGCTTCAAGACCCAGAATTTATTGACGAAATTAAAGAGGCAATTTCAATACGCTTCTTGAATGCTTGCTGGGCTGTAGAGAGTGTTACATCTGGTTTGGTTGCAACATTGCAAGCAAGTGATGTTGAGATGATTCGAGAGAGGTCAGTTGATTTCATTGAAATCAGCGAGTTGATAATAGGTGAGCTTTCAAATGTGAAACGTCCTATAATCAGCAATCTTGAAGAGGATGTTATTCTTATTGCAGATTCTCTGCTTCCAACAGAGATGTTGACCTTAGATAGAAAGCATATAAAAGCTATAGGTCTGGACACCGGAGGTAGAACATCTCATGTAGCTATTTTTGCTAGAAGTTTGAATATTCCTACAATCCTCGGATTGGGAAAGGCTTCCGTTAAAACCAAAAATGGTGATGAAGTTCTGGTCAACGGTAACATTGGACGTATTGCAATACGTCCTGAGTGGAGTGTCTTCCAAGATTTCCAAGCAATGAAAGAGATATATCAAGCACATGTAGATGAGCTTAAAGATATCGCCACTCTTCCTGTTGTCTCTCCTGATGGCCACAAATATGAACTTTGTGCCAACATTGAAACAGCTGATGAGATACCAGGTGCTCTTGAAAGAGGTGCTGCTGGAATTGGTCTGTTCAGATCTGAATTCCTGTATCTCAAAAACACTGGAACACCTCCAAGTGAGGAGGAGCAGTTCGAAGCTTATAAGGAAGTGCTTGAAGGAATGGACGGTAGACCCGTCACAATAAGAACAATTGATGTTGGTGGAGATAAAGCTGTAAAAGGAATGGGAATATCTGAAGAGAACCCAATTCTTGGTTGGAGAGCTGTAAGATTCTGTCTAGAAAGAAAAGATATCTTTAGAATACAGCTGAGAGCCCTGCTAAGGTCTTCCATTTATGGCCAACTTCATATAATGTTCCCTATGATAAGTGGCATTGATGAGCTTGATAGTGTGCTCTTTATAGTCGAACAAGTAAAGCAGGAGTTACGTTCTGCAAAAATCCCATTTGATGAAAATGTAAAGGTTGGAACCATGATAGAGGTTCCTTCAGCTGCTCTCATTTCAGATGAATTGGCAAAAAAGGTCGATTTCTTTTCAATCGGAACAAACGACCTGATACAATACACCATTGCAGTAGATAGAGGAAATGAAAAGATAGCCTATCTATATCAACCATATCACCCAGGTGTGCTTCGCTTGATTAAATTTGTAATCGACAATGCACATAAAGCAAATATTCCAATTGGAATGTGTGGTGAGATGGCTGGGGATCCTTTCTCAGCTGTGCTATTAGCAGGCTTAGGTTTGGATGAGTTTAGTATGAGTCCTTCTTCACTTCTTGAAGTAAGAAAGATTCTTAGAGAGACCAGTTTTAAGGAAGCGCAAGAATTTGCAGCTCATTGTTTGACTTTTAACTCGTCGAAAAAAATAGATAAATTTATAAGGGAGTGGATGCATGACCGATTCGATCATATCCCAACCATCGGATAACAAAAAAATGCCAGTAGTTACTATTATTGGCCGCCCAAATGTTGGTAAATCAACATTATTCAATCGTCTTATTGGTAAGAGACTAGCTATTACTGACCCAACACCTGGTGTAACAAGAGACCCAATTCCTTCAAGATGTTTGATTGGTAATCATTTCATAACACTTATTGATAGTGGTGGTGTCAAACAAGAATTAGAAGGTCTAGATGACCTTGTATCACAGAAGAGTTTATCTCTTATTGATAAAAGTGATGTAATCATATTCATGTTGGACTGTATGGAAATTACAGCTGAAGATGAGATGCTTATTGAATACTTACGTCCTTACACAGATAAGGTCCTTCTTGTTGTAAACAAAATTGATGGTCCAAGAAGAGAAGACTTACTCTGGGAATACTACAGTTATGGTTATCAGAGAGTTATTGGTATCAGTGCTGAACATGGCAACAATATCGATACATTAGAAGAGACATTGCTAGGTATTTTAGAATTAGAAGAACTTGATGAACCTGAAGATGAACCAGAGACTGTTAAAATTGCAATCCTTGGTAAACCAAATACAGGTAAGAGTACTTTGACAAACCTTCTTGTAGGTAATGATGTTTCAATCGTAAGTGATATCGCAGGTACAACCCGTGATGTTGTTCGTGGTGCATTCAACTACAAAGGTACAGACTTCACTGTTCTTGATACTGCAGGTATCAGACGTAAGAGTAAAGTTGGTGAGGATGTTGAATATTACAGTGTAAACAGAGCTATCAAAACTATTGATGAAGCAGATGTTGTTTTATTGATGATTGACAGCCAAATTGGTTTGAGTGATCAAGATAAGAAGATTGCAAATCTAATTGTACGTCGTGGTAAGGGTATCATCATGGTCATCAATAAGATTGATGAGCTTGAAGGTATTGAAAACGAAGTATCAGCTATCAAAGATAAGATAAGATTCTTCTTCCCAATTCTATCATTTGCACCAATTTCAGCTATTTCAGCTCTAGAAGGTCAGGGCATACCTGCTATGCTAGATACTGTTTGGAGTGTTTGGAGACAGCTCAACAAGAGAATAAGCACAAACGTTATAAACAACGCATTGAAAGATTGGACAGAAAGTTACACTCCACCACGTGGTAGTTTGGGACATTACAAGGTAATGTACGGAACTCAGGTAAGTGTCACTCCTGTTAGATTCTTATTCTTTGTTAACAGATTGAAAGATTTCCCTGAAATCTATGAGAAGTATTTGAAGAATGCAATCCGTAAGGATTTAGGATTCTCTCAGATTCCTGTAGAGATCAGTTTGAGAGAGAGAAAACGTAATGAATCTTTGAATAAAAAGGGTGACAAACCTCTTCTTTCTAAATACGGTGAAGATCTAGACAAACCTAAAATCAAGGCTACAGCTGGTAAGGCTCGTGCTAAGAACAAGAAGAACAAACCTGGTAACGTTGCATCTCTTGATAAACGAATCAAGAAGGTAAGAAAGAACGTTAAGAATTCAAAAGGTAAAAAACGTTAAATATGAGCTATGTAGAAGAACATAATATTAAAGCTTTCTGCCTTGATGTTGATGGAACTCTTTATCCTCGCCGTCAAATGAATGTTCGACTTGTTCGATCAGCTTTCCCATCTTTATCGATTGGTCTGCGATTCAATGGGGTGAGGAAAAAATACAGAATGACTCAAGAGAGCACCCCTCCTCGTGAGGACTCTCGTAGAGGCCTGCTTGAAAAGCAGGCTTCTCTGTTTCTAAAAAATAAGAGTGATAAAGATTCTGTAGAGAAGATGATAAAAAAGATGGATAAGCAATTTTATAAGTCATGGGCCAAGAGCTTCTTGAGTATAAAAGCATATCCTAATATGGTTGAAGCTTTGACTTTAGCTAAAGAACAAGGTATCAAGATAGCTGTTTTGAGTGATTTTCCATTGGAGAAGAAACTTGAAACTCTCGGTATCGCGCATCTGGTTGATTTTGCATTGAGCAGTGAGGACACCGGTTATTTGAAACCTTCTAACAAAGCATTTGATATATTATGTAAAGGGGTTGGAGAGAGACCTGAAAACTGTCTTTATTTTGGAGATAGCTATGATAAGGATATAATCGGTGGCAGTGGATTCAATATGCACACTCTTTATATCAAGAAAACAAGTCATAAGGAAAAATATCCAAAAGCTTCTATTATTTGTGGAAACTGGAAGGATGTGATAAAGTTAACGCTAAGGTAGGTTGAAAAATGAGTCTCAGTGAAATATTGCCAATAAGTTTATTTGTTATTTCCATTTTGTTTACTCTTATTTTGCATTTACAAAAAGATAAAAAATTGAACTTGAACGAAGTTAGAAAGACTTTAAGGGAAGATTCTGAAAAAGCAATCAGAAGTCTTGAACAGAAAGTTGTGGAGACTGAAGAGCAAGTGAGTCTTAAAAAAGTAGATGCTGAAAACACCTGTGCTTATGTAGAGAAAAAAATACAGGAGCTCAAGGATGACGGAGAGGAACTCAATCAGTTAGACATCGCTCTGCAGAATTATCGTAACATGTTAGCTCAGCTGAATGTTGCAACATCTCAGACTCATGACTATGTTGTAAAAACTAGCAATGAGGCTGCAAAACTGCAGGAACTGCAGCAGTTAATTGATTCTCATGAAAAGAAAACCTTCACAATTTTAAAATCCTTTGAATCTGGTGTGAAAGAGCAGAGATTCCAATTTGAGACTCTCAAAACTGAAATTGAATCTCAGACAGACAGCGCTGTAAACCAGATTGTGACAACAAGAGATGATTCTCTATCTCTCGTCAATTCTCAGATAGAGAAATTCCAAAGTCTCAGTGATACATGTGATGAAATACAATCAAAACATACCGAGGTACTCAATGAGTTGATAGCAAGCCAGAACTCCTATAAAGAGAAGATGGACGCAGTTGCCAAAGAGTTTGAAGATGCATGCACGACAACTCTTGAATCAACTAAGGCTCAGCTTGATGGTTATCTCAAGCAGATTCAGACATCTGCAAATGATAAGCTATCATTGGTTGAGGGCTCAATTGTAAAAGATTTTGAAAAGGAATTGGAAACAAAGAGAGAGGATGTTCTTCTTGAGATTGATAAGATTCTTCAGACCTCAGTCAACACAATAAACATGTATGATGCAAAGCTTGGTAACTCATTGAGCAAGTCTGAAGCTGTTGAATCAAATTATGTTGAGGACATACCTGCTGTTGAAGATGTCAAACAGAGCAGTGATGAACAGATCTCAAACGTTGAGGAGAACATAATCCTTCCTGAGATAGAAGAGCCTGTAAAAGAGACAAAACCTAAAAAAGAAAAGAAAAAGAAGAAAAAGAGCAAGCTCTTGAAAAAAGAGTCCAAGAAGGATTCAGATATGTTGGACCTCAAGGCTGGAATTGATTTGATTGATCTTCCTGATACCGAGGAAAAACAGAACATTGAAGATCTAATTGTTGACGATAATCTAAACAGTCCTTTCAGTGTTTCTGATGAAACTACAATCGATGATGAGGAGTATCTTGATGATGACATTCTTGAGGATATTTTCTCTGACGAAATCCCAGATATAGATTTTGATGCAGAGGAAGATGAAGTATCTGATGCTTATGAAATTCCAAAGGCAGATGAAACTGTTGAAGAGAAGAAAGAAGATATAAAAACTGAAAAAATCAATGATACCAAACAAGATGACCCTGATAAAGATTCCAAGAAAGTCAAAGAAGACCAAATAAAGAAACTCAACGGTACTGGATTTGGTAATCTTTTGAATTCTTACGGATCCAATAAAAGAAAAGAAGATGAAAGTTCAGAATCTCCTAAAAAGGAAGAACCTAAGTCATTCAAACCAGGCTCAATCATTGAGATGCTGGCTCAAAAAGGTGAAACAGAAGTAGAATCTGAAAAAAAAGAAGATTCTAAAGAAGAATTACCTAAAAAAGTGAAGTCAAAACCTTCTAAAATAGATAATATGCAAGAAGATAAAGACACCAAAGACGATGATATAAATAAAGGTGAGGACAAAAATAAGCACTCTTATGAGGCAATTGGCGAGGAAGAAGAAATTTTATTAGATTAAAGTATATTTTACTTGACGATTGATAATAGCATTATTACTTTATAGTCGTGTCTTGAGGGATACCTTAAAAACAAAAAAAATAAATTCAATTTAATTACAAAAAATCTAGAATTTAAATATTTTAGATTGTTAAGTTGAGTTAATCAGGAATAGAGGAATATGAGTAGTAAATCAAAAAAGAAAGAAAAAGAATCACTTGAAGAAGTGACCGGAGAAGAAGTTAAAATTGAAAGAGTTGATGAAGAGACTCCCAATGAAACTGAAAAGAAAGAAGGAACAACTGCTGATGAAAAGAAAGAAGAAGCTGTTGTTGCAGAACTCTCTCCTTTAGAAGAAAAAGACCTACAAATTGCTCAATTACAGAAACAGTTACAGGAAGCAAAAGCTTTTGCTGATGAATGTAAAATGGAAATGCTCAGAAAACAAGCTGATTTAGAGAACTACAGAAAAAGATTGGTTCGCGAAAAAGAAAATCATGCACGTTTTGCTAATGAAGGTTTGATCAATGATTTATTGGACCCATTAGATAATTTAGATAGAGCAATTTCATCTGCTGAAGTTTCTAGGGATTTCGACACAATTCATAATGGTGTGAAGATGGTAAATGATCAACTTCATACAATGCTTGAGAAAAATTGGGGACTGAAAAGAATTGCTTGTAAGGGCGAAGAATTTGACCCATCTCTACATGAAGCATACATGATGGAGCAAGGCGAAGATTATGATAAAGAAGTAGTAATTGCAGAGCTTGGTAGTGGTTATATTCTACATGATAGAGTACTTCGACCAGCAAAAGTTAAAGTTGGTAAGCCACTTTAGTTGACGTTTAAAAAAAGAATTACTATTTTTAAAATAGATTTAA
The DNA here is from genome assembly GCA_041595335.1 of Sphaerochaetaceae bacterium. Classification (GTDB taxonomy): domain Bacteria; phylum Spirochaetota; class Spirochaetia; order Sphaerochaetales; family Sphaerochaetaceae; genus Pleomorphochaeta. The sequence goes on along the minus strand of JBFHKM010000042.1, from coordinate 9,843 downwards.
AAAAATAATTTATAAAATGAATATAAATGAGAACAGGAGAAATATATTATGGGAAGAATAATTGGTATTGATTTAGGTACAACAAATAGTTGTGTTGCTGTAATGGAAGGTAATGAACCATTAGTTATTGCAAACTCAGAAGGACAGAGAACAACTCCTTCAATTGTTGGTTATACCGCTAAAGGTGATCGTTTGGTTGGACAACCTGCAAAGAACCAAATTGTAACAAACGCAGAAAACACAGTTTACTCTATCAAGAGATTCATGGGACGTAAGTTCAATGAAGTACCATCAGAATTATCTACAATTCCTTATAAAGTACAATCAGGAAACGGTGGTTCTATTAAAGTAGATATCCGTGGAAAAGAATACTCTCCACAAGAAATTTCAGCTGCTGTATTACAGAAGATGAAAAAAACTGCTGAAGACTATCTTGGTGAACCTGTAACAGAAGCTGTTGTAACAGTTCCTGCTTATTTCAACGATGCACAGAGACAAGCAACAAAAGATGCTGGTAAGATTGCAGGACTTGAAGTAAAACGTATTGTTAACGAACCAACTGCTGCAGCATTAGCTTATGGCTTTGGTAAAGGCGACAATTCAAAAGATGAAAAGATTGCTGTTTATGATTTAGGTGGTGGTACATTTGATATCTCTATCCTAGAATTAGGTGACGGCGTATTTGAAGTTAAATCAACAAACGGTGATACACACCTTGGTGGTGATAACTTTGACCAGGTAATCATCGAATGGATGGTTGAAGAATTTAAGAAAGAAACTGGTGTTGATCTAAAGAGCGACAAAATGGCTCTACAGAGATTAAGAGAAGCAGCTGAAAAAGCAAAGATTGAATTATCTAACTCAAACAACACAGATATCAACCTTCCTTTCATCACAGCTGATGCAACAGGTCCTAAGCACCTACAGATGAGTTTGACAAGAGCTCGTTTCGAACAGATGATTCAACCTCTAGTTGAAAGAACAAAACAACCTTGTTTGAGCGCATTGAAAGATGCTGGCTTAACTGCAAGCGATATCGATGAAGTTATCCTAGTTGGTGGTTCATCTCGTATTCCTTATGTTCAAGATGCTGTTAAGGCTCTATTTGAAAGAGAACCTCACAAAGGTGTTAACCCTGATGAAGTTGTTGCAATGGGTGCAGCTATTCAAGGTGGTATCTTAGGTGGTGATGTTAAAGACGTTCTTCTATTAGATGTAACTCCTCTATCATTAGGTATTGAAACTCTTGGTGGTGTAAGTACTAAGTTGATCGAAAGAAACACAACTATCCCAACAAGAAAATCTCAGATCTTCTCAACTGCTGCTGATGGTCAAACTGCTGTATCAATTCATGTATTGCAGGGTGAAAGAGAAATGGCTGCACAGAACAGAACTTTAGGTAACTTCGACTTAGTTGGTATTCCTTCAGCTCCACGTGGCGTTCCTCAGATTGAAGTAACATTTGATATTGATGCTAACGGTATTGTTCATGTATCTGCTAAGGATCTTGGTACTGGTAAAGAACAGAAGATCAGAATTGAGACTTCATCAGGTTTGAGCGATGCTGATATCGATAAGATGGTTAGAGACGCTGAAGCTAACGCTGAAGAAGATAAGAAAGAAAGAGCTAAGATTGATGCAAGAAACGAAGCTGATGGTTTGGCTTACTCAACCGAAAAATCTCTAAAGGATTACGGTGATAAGGTTTCAGCTGAAGATAAGAGTGCTATTGAAGCTGCTCTTGCTGAAGTTAAGACTGTACTAGCAGATCAGAATGCAAGCGCTGAAGACATCAAAGCTAAGAGCGATGCTTTACAGCAAGCTGCTTACAAACTAGCTGAAGAAGTTTACAAAGATACAAACGCACAGCAAGGAGCTCCAGGTGCTGGCCCACAGGCTGGTCCTCAAGCAGGTCCTACTCCAGACGATGATCCTAAGAAGGGTAACGGCGGAGATTCTAACACCAATGGTGCAGAAGATGCTGACTTTGAAGTTGTAGATTAATAGGCTAAAAAAAGATATATTAACTCAAAACACATCATGCCTATAACATGATGTGTTTTAAAGAGTAACCAATTCAAGGAAAATTATTGTGGCAAAACGTGATTATTATGAAGTCTTGGGTGTTTCAAAACAAGCAACCCCAGCAGAAATTAAAAAGGCATATAGAAAATTAGCTATTGCCAACCATCCTGACAAAAATCCAGGAGACAAAGCCGCTGAGGACCGTTTTAAAGAAGCAACCGAGGCTTATGAAGTATTGAGTGATGAAAAGAAACGTTCAACTTACGATCAATTTGGTTTTGCTGGTATTGATGGTATGGCTGGTGGTCATGACTATTCAAATGTTTACAGTGATTTTAGTGATATCTTCGGCGGCGGAGGCGGTGGCTTTGAAGACATCTTCTCCTCTATCTTTGGCGGTGGCGGAGGCCAGTCCAGAGGTCGTAGAGGTTCCAGCGGTCCAAACGTTGGTTCTTCATTAAGATATGATGTAACACTAGACTTTGAAGAAGCTGCTTTTGGTAAGAAAATTGAATTAAATTATGCTCATCAGATTGCATGTAAAACATGTCATGGATCAGGTTCTAAATCTGGTGGAACTAAAGTTTGTCCTGTATGTAATGGTTCTGGACAGGTAAGAAGAAACAGCGGATTCTTTGCTGTAGCTTCCACTTGTACAAACTGTAATGGTACAGGTCATGTTGTTGAAAATCCTTGCAGTGACTGTAATGGTACAGGTACTGTTAGAAAGCAGCAGAAACTTAAGGTTTCTATTCCAGCAGGTGTTGATGATGGATCTCGTGTTGTTCTTAAAGGCATGGGTGATGCAGGAGCTAATGGTGGTCCTTCTGGTGATTTATATGTTTATGTGAACGTAAGACCACATAAATATTTTGTAAGACATAACTTTGATGTTTATGTACAGATTCCTATCAACGTTACACAAGCAGCACTGGGTGATGAAATCAGTGTACCAACAATAGATGGTAAGACTGTTAAGGTTAAAATTCCATCAGGTACTCAATCAGGAAAAATTTTAAGAGTCAAATCTTATGGTATTCCAACTGATAGAAATGCAACCAAACGTGGTGATATGTATATCAAGATTCAAGTTGAAGTACCTACACATATGGGACTCAGAGCTAAAGCTGCGATGAAAGATTTAGCAAAACATTTAGGCGACAATACATCTCCTAAACCAGTTCCTTTTCAGAACTAAACAATAACAATTAAATATTGTAAGACGAGCTGACTTTAAAGAGCTTTATCGCAAACGATAATGCTGTTTGAGCCAGCTTTCTTATTGACTTATAGCCTTTAAAAGTTATAGTGTCATGGTAGGAGTAATTACATGGGTGAAAAGATTTATGGCCATCATGCCATTGAAGAAGGGCTTAAAATAGCTCCAAACGGTTCCACATTATTTCTTTGTCGTGGTAAAGGCGCAAAGAACGAAGATTTAGAAAGAGTAGCACGTTTTACAGGTAAGGTCGCTGTTAAAAAAGTATCAATGACTGATATGGATAAAATGATGCCAGGTGTTGATCACAGAGGTGCAATTTTGGACCTTGGTGGTGTAAGAAAAACTGGTTCTAGCAGAGTAAACACTACTTCTGTAAGCTCTTTCATTGGCGATCTAAAAGATGGCGAAGATTATCTTGTTTTAATATTGGATGGAATAACAGATCCTCATAACTTGGGAGCAATCCTACGTTCATGTGATCAATTTGCTGTAGATTTAGTAATCATTCCCGAAAGAAGATCTGTACAAGCAAATGAAACTGTAATTAAAATTTCAAGCGGAGCAGCACAGTATGTTCCACTGGCACCAGTTATCAACATAAACAGAGAAATTGACTTATTGAAAGATAACGGTTTCTGGGTATATGGAGCTGATATGAACGGTGATACATCATATGAAACTAAATTTGCAAATAGATCCGTAATAATCATGGGTAACGAAGGAAGTGGTATTTCAAGACTTTCTCGTGAGAAATGTGATTTCATTACATCTATTCCAATGACAGGACATATCGATAGTTTGAACGTAAGTGTAGCCGCTGGTATTCTTCTTTACGAAGTAAGAAGAACACTTAAAAAGTAGTCATAATTACATAGATATTAAATACTTTACTGAGCCTTTGCTATAAACGCTGAGGCTTTTTTATTTTCTAAAAAAATCTTCATTTTTCTCATTAATATGGTTTAACAATTATAAAAAAGTAATTAATATTAAAAATATGGTTGTTGAATATATCACAATACACCTTCAAAAAGGAATAATCTGTTCCAAAAATGCTGATTTCTGTAACATTTGCCAAATATAAGAAAATCTTATGAATAATAATTGTATATATATACAAATTTTGGATATAAACCTTGATTATTGATTATTGGTATGCTAATATCTATATATAAAATAAACAGGGGAAATGAAAAACACCACCACTTCATCTCTATTTGATTTTCAAGTTTCATCAGAACTTTATGTTTTGCTAACTTGTTTTTGTGGACAAAGATTTTTCCTCCATTATTTTAAGTATTTATGGAGCTATATTGTTTCGTCATCTTTATAGCTCCTTTTTACTTTTTTTCTCATTGATCTTATTTTCAATCAATCAATTAAAATCATAAACATAAAACTGCAGGACACAAAAAAAAGGCCGCTATCAATAAGCGACCTTCGTTATTCTAAATTAAAATCTATACCAATGAATTGTAGAACTTAACACCAATATCTTCACGATACCAGCTGCCTGGGAAGTTGATATTCAGTGTTGCACTGTAAGCAGCTTTTGTTGCATTTACAATGTTGTTGGATCTACCCACAACAGTCACACAACGTCCACCGGTGGTTATTATCTTGCCACCCATTCTATCCACACAACCGTAGAAGAACAATGGAATATCTTTGGAGAACGTATTCAATAGGACAGGAGATGATATTGTATCTAGCTCCATTCCTGTAATAGGATTCTCAGGATAGCCCTCACTGGCAATAACAACAGCGGCACATGTATCATCACTGGTTTCAAGTTTGAAATCTGAGATGGTATCATTTGACATTGCATTTATGATATCGATGATATCTGATTGAATCAGTGGAACAATAGCTTGAGTTGCAGGATCGTTGAATCTTACATGCATATCAACAAGCAATGGACCATCATCTGGATTGATTACAATAGATAGTGTAAGTATGCCTTTGTATGCCAATCCTTCAGATTTCATTCCTTCAAGTAGTGGCTTGATCACTTCATTTTTAATTCTATCTTTATCTTTCTGTGAGATTGGAACAGGACAGATAGCACCCATTCCTCCTGTTGGCATACCACCTTCTTCTGTCTTTGTGTACTCACTGCAGAATGGAAGAGTCATGTAGCCTTTGTTGTCTAAGAACAATGTTGCAGTCAGAGGAAGACCGACAGTGTATTCTTCAAGCACAATAGCATTCTGTTGCAGCAGAGTTGAAGCAAACTTGAGAAGCTTGTTCTTATCAGTGCTGTCCAACATAACACGGCTAGGTGCCTGTGTGTTGCTCTTGATGATGAAATGTTTGCCTTCTTTAGATGAAAGATACTTATCCAGACTTGATATGTCTGAGAACAATTTATATATAGGAGTTGGTACATTGTGTTTGTTCATGAACTCTTTAGAGAAAGCTCTATCGTTTTCAATTCGCAATGCTTTTGATGGTGCACCAATGACTCTTATTTTTTTGCTGTTTAAGAAGTCAACAACACCTGTTTGAAGTGGTTCTTCTGTACCAATGAATACTGTATCTATATTGTGTACAAGACAAGCTCTATAAACGCTTTCTGGAGAGGATGGATTAACATACTTCAGATTTACTGCAATAGATTCTGTGCCTACATTACCGTGTGCAACAAACAATCCTTCAATTAATTTACTTCTCGAAAATAACCAGGTAATTGCGTGGTCTTTTGCGCCAGATCCTAAAACTAATACTCTCATATTTACAATTTCTCCCTTATTACTTTATAAAGTATCATTTGCAGGCTAGATGGGTCAATAACAACGGCCCATCTAGTTTTGCTTAGATTCTTTCTAAAGTTTAAAAATGACTCAATGCAACATCATAATCTTCCTGTGATTTGCACTGCATTATCTCCATCTTTATTCTTGCACTGCCAGGAAGTCCTTTCAGATAAGCACTGCAGTGCTTTCTCATCTCAAGAACTGCAACTCTCTCACCAAACTCCTCACTCATCATACTGAGCTGGTGTTTGATCACTGCTTTTCTATCGAGAATTGATGCACTTTCATAGCTGCCTGTGTTAACAAGCTGTTTTATTTGATCGAAAATGAAAGGATTGCCAATTGCTCCACGTGCTGCCATGAGACCATCAACACCTGTTGTTCTGAGCATTCTCTCCCCGTCATCAGCGGTAAAAACATCGCCTGAACCAATTACTGGAATGCCTTTATATTCACTGTGAATTGTGGATGCAAGATTTTCAAGACGGTCCCAATGTGCTGTTGGTGTGTAGCCCTGAGTCTTGGTTCTTGCATGCATTGCAACAAGAGATGCACCGTTATCGATTGCAGTTCTAGCAAAGTCTAAGTAGTTCTCATTCTCCACATCCCATCCTGTTCTGAACTTAACAGTAACCGGAATATCTGTATGAGAGGTCAAAAATTTGACCATCTTTCCCATAATTTCAGGAGTCTTCATCAATGCGCTGCCTGCACCTGTTTTTGTAACTTTAGGTACCGGACAGCCGCAATTTATATCAATTATTGTTGGCTTTGAAGCCAACAGGGCATCAAAGCCTCTCTCAACAGCATCAACATTGTAGCTGAATATTTGAATTATAAATTTATCTTCAACAGAAGCTCTTTCCATGAGCTTCACGGTTTTTTCATTATTTCGTGCGATTCCCTCGCAGCTGACCATCTCGCTGCAGGTTATGTCCGCACCATTTTCAAGACATATTGTCCTGAATACTTTATCTGTATATCCAGCAAGTGGAGCTAGGAATAAATTCCCTTTTATATTTACGTTTCCAACTGTTAGAGGATGCAGTAGTTTGTCATTGTTATTCATATCTTTTTTCCTCAAAATAAACTTTGTATATATGTGAAGATATAACATAATAAAGTGCTAAATTACTAGTGTTATAATAGGAGCTAATTGCTTTTAGGTTTGACTTTTATTATATCTCGTGATATTTTTAATTAAATATTGTACAAATAATTATAAGTGCAAAAATTAGGAAATTTATGCGAAATAACAAATATAAAAATAAAGAAGGAAAAACAGTTGATGATGCCAATGAAAATCTTGGTTTTATCTACCTTGTAAAAAATCCTGCTTCAAATGAAATGACTTTATGCGCATTCAATCACAAACTCAAAAGAGACCAAGGTGTTATCTATGAAACTAGATACGGAGAGGATCTTGGATTTGTTATTGGAGATGCATCAAAGATAGGTCAGCCTTACAAAAGTGGCAATCCAAATCCGTGCGGAAGTGGTTGCAGCAGCTGCGGCAGCGGTTGTGGTGGTGGATGTCACGACCTTGAGGTTGAGAATGATGATGACGATTCAGATTTGGTTTCATCAAGTGATGATGTCAAAGATGAGATTGATTTAAATAATATTGAAGAAGTCAGTGAGGAGAAACTCACTGATGAGATCAGTGAGATATATTCAGACGTTGCAGAAGAGAGGACTTTCTCTGAAGAATTGAAGAGTGATGAAGAAGAGATAAAAAAAGAAATCGACGAAGAGAATGAGATTGATGAAGAGATCTTCCTTTTCAGAGATACTTCAAACACTGCCAATTGTGAAGATGAGGACTGTGAGAAAGTTGATGTCTCTCCAGAAGCTGTATGGATTGAAAGACTTGCTACCAAGGAAGACTTGAAAAGATTCAAAGAGCTGTCACTAAGAGAAGATGATGCTTTAACTCTCTGCAGAGAAAAGATTAAGAAACACAAACTTGAGATGAAGTTGGTTACAGCTCATTTCCTTCTTGTGGAACCTAAGATTGTATTTTTCTTTACAGCTGATGTGAGAGTTGATTTCAGAGAGCTTGTAAAAGATCTTGTAGGAATCTTCAGAATTAGAATAGAACTCAGACAGATTGGCGTGAGAGATGAAAGTCGTCTTCTAGGTGGTCTTGCTGTTTGTGGTCGTGATTATTGCTGTCATGGAATAACTGATAAGTTATCACCAGTATCAATAAAAATGGCTAAGGAGCAGAATCTATCCTTGAATTCAATCAAAATTTCTGGCCCATGCGGTCGTTTGCTGTGCTGTCTTGCTTATGAGCAGGATTTCTACGCAGAGGAAAAATTGAAATATCCGCCTGAAGGAAGTCGTATTAAAATCGGACGTGATTTGATGCGTGTTAATGAAGTAAATATTCTGTCAAAAAAAATAACCTTGCAAGGAAGCGAGGGGCGTTTTATGACGATTGATGGCACCCGTGTTTATTATAATACTGATTCATCTTTTTGGGTATTGGAAAAGGATTACATAAAAGAATTACTGAGCGAGTAATTTTTTAAGCAATTATATATAAATAAAATAATTAATTTCTTATGTAAACTTAAAGTAGTGTATTGACCCAACTTATACACTTATGGTAGTTTAGGTATTTGTTGGCTATAAGCCAACTCATTTTCCTTATAAAATGAAAAATTAACTAAATAACAAAATAGAGTAATATTTATTTGGAGGTATTACGTGGCTAACAACAATTCAGCTAGAAAAAGAGTAAAACAGAACGAAGTTCGTCGTATGAGAAACCGCGCACAGAAAAGCGCTATCCGTACAGAAATCAAAAGATTTGAAAAAGCAGTAGAAGCAAGTGATAAAGTAGCAGCAAAAACTGCAATGGACGCTAGCTTTAAATTATTAGATGGTGCTGGTTCAAAAGGTATTATGCATAAGAACACTACAAGTCGTAAAAAATCTAGAATGTATAAAGCTTTTAATAAACTTGCTTAATAATATTTCATAAGACCAATCACCGGTTTAAAAAAAATTACTATTACTAAGGAGTTTGTCCATGGCAGATACTAAGAAATTAACTAAAGCAACTATCATTGAAAATTTATACAATAAATTTAAAGAGAAGAATGCTGACACTGAAATTACAAGAGCAGATATTCATATGTTGCTTGACGAATTCTTCGAAGAAGTAAAAGATGGTCTCAAGAATGACATGATCATTGAGTTAAGAGGATTCGGTACTTTTGAAGTTCACACAAGAAAACAGAGAGATCGTGCACATAATCCAAAGACTGGAGCACCTGTTACTGTTGATACTCATGGGGTTGCTTTTTTCCGCCCTGGTCGTGAATTAAAAGAAAGAGTTTGGAACCTAAGAGGTTAACTCACTTTCTTCATTTTTATTTGGAGAAATAAGTTTGATTGATTTATATTCAACCAGAAACCTCAGGACTGTATGTTCTGAGGTTTTGTTATTAATACTATCGGCCTTCGTTTTTTCTTTGGCATTCCCAGGATTTGCCACGTATGAAGGAATCTCAATCCTGGCATTTGTTGCCTTGATACCAATGTTCGCTGTAATTCATAATACCAAGTGGTCACTCACTCCATCTTATGGTTTTCTTTACGGCGCTGTTTTTTATCTGTTCTTCAATTATTGGCTGAAAACTTTCCATCCACTCGCAATAGTAATTGTTCCAATTATTAAAGGCGCAGAGATGATGGTACTCTTTTTTGTCCTCAAATTCGTGGACAAATACTTCAAAAAACGCTCTTATCTGCTCATGGCTGTTGTCTATACGGCATACACCTATCTAGCTCAGAATTGGTTCGCTGGCTATCCTTATGGTACATTGG
>JBFHKM010000041.1:0-20543 GCA_041595335.1 Sphaerochaetaceae bacterium | reverse complement strand
GAGAATTGAACTCGTGTTGCCGGGATGAAAACCCGGTGTCCTAACCACTAGACGACGAAGACATATCACAAGAGATGAGCTGCAATGGATTCGAACCATTGACCCACGCCTTAAAAGGGCGTTGCTCTACCAACTGAGCTAGCAGCCCTTGCAACGAGTTGGAATATAACAGTAAAACCCCAATGTAATCAACCCTTTTTATAAAAAAATATAAAAAACATCAAAAAAAACCTTTTTAAGCTATGTTTTACTCATTTTTTAACGATTTTAGGGCCAGGTTTTGCCATTTTTTTATAAAAATAGGATAGTAACTCATTCTGTAAAATTTGTTTCAGCAAGGGCTACTATCTCAGTTTTAACAACATCAATTTCTATTTCAATGTAAATACATTTTTCTTATACGATATCAAACCTTCTTTTTGAAGCTTTGATAATTCTTTACTCAGTGCAGCTCTATCCACGCATAAATATTCAGATAGCTCTGTCCTGTTGAATGGTATTTCAAAGGTCTTGCTGTTCTTCTGTGCGGATACACTTGATAGATATGATAGCACTTTGTCCTTCATACTTCTTTTTGTTACATGTTCAAGCTTGCTGTTGATTGTCGATGTCTTCCCAGCAAGAATGGAAATCAAATTCCTAATAATTTCATTATGGAAAGAGCATGATTTGGCACAAGGATTTAAAATCATCTTCATACTGATATTGAGGAGAATCACATCAGTTTTAGCAATGACAGTATTGCCCAGAGGAATTTTTTGAATTGCAAATACCTCACCAACAATGTCGCTCTCTTTGATAACTCCCATAATATTCTTATTGCCCCAATAATCCTCTTTGATTGCATGGCATGTTCCATCAAGTATCACACCAATTGTATCAATCGTATTGCCACGGAGCATTATGATTTCATTCTTTCTATATTTTTTAACCTTGGCTTTAGCACATGCCAAAAAGGTCTTAATTTCCTGTTCAGTTACATTTTTAAAAAGGGCTGATCTTTGCAGCACGTCTGTGTATTCATTCATATACCATAATTATAGGAATTAAATATCAAATTAGCAATAAAGAGACCAATCTTTTTATCCTTATTGGTGATTTATAATAAATTTAGAGTTTTTAGAGCCAGAATCCAAAAGAAAATTGAAACAACAGATACCACGGTAGATATAACAACAATCAGGGATGCAAGATCCGCATCTCCATCCATTTCTGATGCCATCGTGAAGCTTCCAACTGCACTGGGAGCAGCAAGACAGCTGACTGCAGTACCTAAATAAACACCATCAACTCCAAAGGCAAGTAAGATCAACAATGCAATCAAAGGAGTTATGATCAGTCGACCTATGCATGAGAAAATGATGAGATTCAAATTCTTTCCAATTTTTGAAAGCTCCAGAGTTCCACCTAAAACGATGAAAGCCATAGGGGTAGCTGTTTTAGATAGGTCTGTTATGGGGGTCAATATGATGGTTGGAATTTGAATGTTTAGATAGAAGAATGCAAAGCCAAGAGCTGTTCCAATGATCAGAGGATTCTTTATTATGCTCAGCAGCATTGCTAAGAAATTCAGGCTCCTTCCACGATAGAGCTGCAGTACAATAACTGCCAATACATTTATCAGAGGTACAATGCTTATTATAACAAGATTCACTTTATTGAGACTTGATTGTCCGTAAATTGAAAGCACAACAGGAAGGCCATAGATTATGGTGTTGCCTCTGAACCAAGCCTGAATAACAACACCCTTCTGGCTATTTTTGAGATCTGTTGTTTTATTCAAAATTAGGGCCATTATCGAAGCAATACATATCAAAGTCAAATAGATAGTCGCTATCGTCTTGATTGCTTCATCGCTGACAACAGATGCTTTATCCATGCTGTATATATTGATAAAAAGCATAAGAGGAAGTAGAAGTCTAAAAATGAAGCCATTTAAATTCTTCAATGATTTTTTACTCATCCAACCTATGTGAGATACAAGATACCCAATCATAAGAAGGATGAATATTGGAAATATGATGTTTAATGCAAATACGAAATTATTCATCTGCTGGATTAAAGTATTCCGTAGGTCTTTGCGAAGAAAATCCAAAGGAACAGTGTGAACACACTCATGAAGGTACTAACAACAACAAGCTGTCCCGCAAGCTCTCCATCACCACCCATCTCACGACTCATTGTATAAGATACAACCGCAACAGGAGTTGCCATTGCAGCAATGATTGAACCTATGTAATTTCCTCTCAGTCCTATAGCCCAACCTATACCCACCAAAAGAAGAGGGGTTCCAACAAGTCTACCAAGAGATCCAACCATGATCAATTTGAAGTTCTTACCAAGTTTTGAAAGCTCCAAAGTTCCGCCAAGAACAATGAAAGCAAGTGGAGTGGCAGTTTTTCCTAGGGTCATAAGAGGAGTTAAAATAATTGAAGGAATTGGAATGTTTATAAGATAGAAAATAAAACCAAGGAAAGCTGCTATGAGAAGAGGATTCTTTATAACACTTATTGTAAGTTGTTTTGCCTTGATGTTCTCACCACGATAAAGCTCAAGCAGAATGACTGCAATGACATTTGATGATGCAATTGCAGTAATTATGATTATGCTTACAATTGTGAGTCCGTTCTCTCCATAGAGAGAGGTTGCAAGAGGAAGACCAAATATTATGGTGTTGCCTCTGAACCATGCTTGAACAAGAACACCTTTCTGTGAGCTGTCCAGTTTTGTAGTTCTGTTGAGTATGAAAGAACCAAAAACAGCAATACCTGTGAACACTCCTATTATGAGAAGTACCAGCTTTATTGAGTCATTGGTGAATTGAGTATCTCTATCCATGTTGTAAATATTGAAGAACAACATAAGCGGTAGAGGTAACTTGAAGATAAATCTATTTAAATCATTTAACGTCGTGATTTTTATCCAATCGAGATGTCTGGCAATGGAGCCAACTAAAAGGAGGACAAAAATAGGCGCAATGACATTAAGAGCAAACAGTAAGTTATCCATAAAACGTCCTAAATTAAAAAAAATTATTGTCAGTATAACAATTCTAACTTAACTTAGGAAGAAGTATGTGATTTTTCTGTAAATGATTATATGATAAATGAAAATTATTTTTTGTTTGAGTTTTTACCCATACCTGATCTGCAAGGACCTTGGCCATTTCTGCAATGATTGTGCATTCCATGTCCACATAAAGGACCATCCTCACACATAACTATATCACCACCTTCGATGATTAAATCCAATCCTTCAACAAGAGCAGTAGAGATCTTCTTTCTAGCGGAGGTATATATTGCTTGAGTTGTTGTTCTTGCAACATTCATCTGCTGAGCTGCTTCTTCCTGCATGAGATTGTTATAATCAATGAGTCGGATTGCTTCATATTCATCTAATGTCATTATTATGGATTTGCTATTTCGTTTACCTTTTGGTCCGAATCGGTTGTATTCTGGAACCTCTCCGCATATTCTTCTAGATTTTTTTGGTCGTGGCATTTAATCCTCCTAAATTCATCTTATGTATTGTACAGTTAAAATAAGTAATTTATAAATAAAATACAAGCACCCTGAAAAACTCCAGAGTGCTTCAATAAACGTAACAAATATTAAGTTATTTGTTTGTACATTCATCCTCATCATGTTCATGTCCTGAACAATGGAAATCTGGGTTGTAATCTAGGTTGTCAGCTAAGAAGCTTTCAACAGCTTTATCACTGTCACCTACAGCACCTGGATATAAATCAATACCATTCTCAGCGATGTAAACGCGAGCAGCATCTCCCAATCCGCCACAGATCAAAGTGGTGGCACCATTCTCTTTCAAGAAAGTAGGTAGTGTACCATGTGCATAGCCAATTGGTTGTTTTACTTCTGAAGAAACAATCTTGTGGTCTTCCACATTATAGAATTTAAAAGCATCTGCGTGTCCGAAATGCTGTGCAATATTACCGTTTTCATATGCTGTTGCAATAATCATATTAATAAACTCCTGTTTTGAATAATCTCAAGTTAAGAATAGTAATGTTTTGGGCATAAGTCAATAACAAAAGAAGCGAAAAACATCATTCCTATAAAAAATAGTAAATATATGATGGTTAAGTAGTTAACTATATTTATAAAGTAAATTGTTCTTCAATTCAGCTCTTGATGATTGCAAATGCTAAAGAAAGCAATCCATTGAATGATGAAGTTATTTATTATTAAAGAAGAAATTTATCAATATATTGCTATATTTATGGTTGTGATATGACCTTTCATGATCTCTGAAATTTAAAATATATTGAATTGATTGTTCTATTGTTTCATTTGAAATCAGTTAGCAAGTACTCAATGGAGTCTTCAGAGAAGATAAAAAATGAGAGAATTGATCAGTATAAAAATTTAAAATTATTGCATCACTGCATCAAAAAATATCCTTAATAAATGAATCTACTTGAAAACCATTTTATACTGTTGATTTTCCTATTATATATTGCTTTATTTATTAATCAATTTTGATTGAGCATAGAAAAGATACAGATATCTGTGACAGCGAGCTGAGAACATTGACAGATGTTTTGAGTAGGGTATACTGTTTAAATACAAGTTGAGGAATAAAATATGAAGAGAAGAATTTTTGTAATTGCAATATTGATACTGTCTCTGACACCTGCCTTTGCTGCTACAGATGAGGGTGAGGATCAGATATATATTGATGCTTACGTTGATTCAAGCGAATATTCTTTGAATTTATATTATGATACAGAAGATCTTACAGAAGAAAGTGAGATCACAATCAACAACACCGAATGGACAATTAATGATCCTGATGTACTCACTGAAACAAAAGTATTTTCTTTGATAGCCGATGGTGGAAACACAGAACTTCCACAGGTGGTCAATATTGAAATATCTCCGTCTCCATTTATAGGAGAGCTTGATAATGGTGATACATATCAAACTGATATAGTGCCTTCCATAGCCAATACGAATGAGGAGCGTGGTGATATCTCAGCAGATGGCCTCTCTATTTCATGGACAATTCCTCCAGGTTATCAACCAGAGCCAATAACAGTTGCAAGATTTGTCTTTCAGTGGTTGGGTGATGATGATCTACCATCAGGAAGATATGAAAGTGACATAACAGTGACATATGAGCTGCAATAAATAAAGCCGACAAATAGATGCCGGCTTATTTTATTGTCTATTGATTAATTAAAAAATGCTTTTGCATTGTTGAATGATATACCTTCAACTATATCTTTGAGCATCTCATCATCATTTGGCATCTCACCATTTTCAACCATATCACCAATCAAATCACACATTATGCGTCTGAAGTACTCATGACGTGGATAGGATAAGAAAGATCTGCTATCTGTGAGCATTCCAACGAAGTAAGATAGTTGACCAAGACTTGCAAGAGTCTTCATCTGCTGTCTCATACCCTCGATGTGATCACAGAACCACCATGCAGAGCCCAACTGTATTTTATTTGAAGGAGCTTTTTGGAAGCTTCCCATAATTGTAGCCAAAGGATAGTAGTCCTGTGGGTTCAATGAATATAGAATGGTTTTTGGAAGTTCATCAGTCTTATCAACCTCATCTAAGAAAGTAGCAGTTGACAGTGCAACTTGAACATCATTGCAGCTATCACAACCTACATCTGGACCCAATTGTCTGAATAAAGATGTGCTGTTGTTTCTTAAAACATTGAGGTGAAGCTGCATTATGATATTCTTTTTATTGTAAAGACGAGCCATTCTTAGCAGTAGGTATCCCATCCATTTCTCACATTCCTGCTGTGATAGTTTGCTGCCCTGAAGTCTCTTTATAAGTATGATTGTTGCCTCACCCTCTGTTGCAAAAACAGAAGGAAGAGCACCATTTATTCCATGGTCTGAAATACGACATCCATTATCTGCAAAGAAATCAAGTCTCATTGAAAGAGCTTCAACAACATCCTCTGCTTTTTGGATTTTTGTATCAGTTATATCCTGAAGTTTGTTTATGTACTCAACAAATTGTGGGTTGTCGATTGCAGTGAATTTGTCAGGTCTGAAAGATGGAAGAACCTTTGCAGGACATTTTCCGTCTTCTCTGATCTGAATATGATAGGATAAATCATCAGTTGGATCATCTGTTGTTCCCACTGCATATACATTGAAGCGCTTCATGATGCCATATACATTGAAATCAGGATCATTCTTCAATTTCTCATTTGCTTCTTGATAAATCTTCTTAGCATTCTTTGTATTGAGTATATCTGTTATACCAAAGTATCTTCTGAGTTCAAGGTGAGTCCAATGATAAAGAGGGTTGCCGACAAGCTTTTCAACTGTAGATGCCCATGCATAGAATTTATCAAAGTCATCACCATCGCCTGTGATCAATCTTTCCTCAACTCCATGAGTTCTCATCTGTCTCCATTTATAATGGTCTCCACCAAGCCAAGCTTCAGTGATGGAACTGAATCTGATGTTCTCTGAAATTTCTTTTGGACTCAGATGACAGTGATAATCAAAAATAGGCATATTTTTTGAGTATTCTTGGAATAATTTATTTGCTGTGTTTGTTTTTAATAGGAAATCATCTCCTAAAAATTCTTTCATGGTTGCTCCTTTGGTCAATATCTAAGTGTTCTTAAATAGATATACTAATATATTAGTACGTGTATATTAAATCTATTTTACAAGAATATGCAAGGAAAAAAATATTTTTATATGCAATCTTCAAAGAATTTTTTTGAGATAAGAAAATATCAAATTTTGAAGAAGTATAACTTTTTTTATTGCAACTAATATATTAGTATGTTAATATACGAATACAACAGGAGCATAATATGAAGCTTACAGATTTAAATAATAATACTATAGAGGGATATATCCTTCCAAAATTTGATGTAGAATCAATGCGTGAGAAAACTGCTAAAGAATGTAAATGGGTACATTTTGGTGCAGGTAATATCTTTAGAGGCTTTCCCGCAGCAAGAATGCAGGATCTACTTGAAAAAGGTCTTTCCGATACTGGAATAGTAGTTGGAGAGGGATTTGATTTCCAAATAATTGACGATATCTATCATAAATATGATAACAACACTCTGCTTGTTACTTTGAAAGGTTCTGGAAAAGTTGATAAAAGAGTTATCTCATCTGTTGCAGCATCTTATAAAGCAACACCAACAGAGAAAGCAGATTTTGATAAACTTTCTGAAATTTTCAAAAATCCAGCACTGCAGATGGCAAGTTTTACAATCACAGAGAAGGGATACGGAATTGATTCTCCTTTCATTCTATCTGATATTGATAAAGGACCTGAGAGCTGTGAAACAATAATTCCAACAGTAACAGCACTAGCTCTAGAGAGATACAATGCAGGTGCATTCCCATTCTCTTTTGTTTCTATGGATAACTGCTCACACAATGGTGAGAAACTAAGAAATGCTGTTTTATTTGTAGCTGATGAATGGTTGAAGAAAGGCTTTGTTAAAAAAGAATTTGTTGAATACATCACAGACGAGAGCAAAGTGGCTTTCCCATGGAGCATGATTGATAAAATCACACCACGTCCTGATGAAAACATTCAGAAGATGTTGGTTGAAGATGGATTTGAAGATAATGAAGTTCTGATCACAAAGAAACATACTTACATCGCTCCATTTGTTAACAGTGAAGAAAGTGAGTACTTGGTAATTGAAGATTCATTCCCTAACGGCAGACCTAAATTGGAAGAAGCTGGAATATACTTCACAGATAGAACTACAGTAAACAAAGTTGAAAAGATGAAGGTATGTACATGCTTGAATCCTCTACATACTGCAATGAGCATCGCTGGATGTCTTCTTGGATACAAGAAGATCTCAGATGAGATGGAAGATGTTGATATTGTTAAATACATAAAAGGCATTGGATATGTTGAAGGATTGAAAGTAGTTGTAGATCCTAAAATTATTGAACCAAAAGCTTTCATTGATGATGTAGTTGATAACAGACTCATGAATCCTTTCATGCCTGATACACCACAGCGTATATCAACTGATACAAGTCAGAAGATTGCAATCAGATTTGGTGAGACAGTTAAATCTTACATGGCTTCAGAAGAACTTGATGAATCTGAGTTGAAGTTGATTCCATTCTTTATGGCAACTTACATAAGATATTTGATGGGAATTGATGATAATGGTGATGAATTCACTTTAAGTCCTGATCCTCGTCATGAAGAATTGTGGGCATTGGTAAGAGATATCAAATTGAAAGAGTACAGCTATGATGAAGCTGAAAAACTTATAGCACCAATTCTAAAGTTGAATGACCTATGGGGATTTGATCTATATAACTCAAAATTAAAAGAAAGTGTTGTGGTTGATTTCACAAAGCTAGTTTCAAATATTGGAATGGTTAGAAAATCATTGCATGAAATACTAAAATAATAGGAAGATAATAATATGAAAATGACATTAAGATGGTATGGTACAGGACACGACAGTGTAACTTTAGAACAGATTCGACAGATACCTGGTGTAACTGGCGTTATAACAATGCTATATGATATTCCAGCTGGTGAAGTATGGCCTTTAGACAGAATTCAAGCTATGAAAAAAGAAGTTGAAGCTGCAGGCTTGAAAGTTGAAGGAATTGAATCAGTAAACGTACATGATGCAATCAAGATTGGCTCAAGCGACAGAGATAAATACATTGAGAACTACATTGAAACTCTTGAAAACTTAGCTAAAGAAGATATCAAGACTGTATGTTATAACTTCATGCCTGTATTTGACTGGTTGAGAACCAAACTAGACAAAGCTAGACCTGATGGTTCAACTGTACTTGCTTATGATTATAAAGTAGTTGAAGGAATGACTCCTCAGATGTTGTTCGATAGCATAAAGAACTCTTCAAATGGATTCATCATGCCAGGTTGGGAACCAGATAGACTTGATCACATCAAGGGCTTATTTGAAGCTTATAAGGGTGTTGATGAAGAAAAACTATTCAACAACCTTGTTTATTTCTTGAAAGCAATTCAACCAACATGTGAAAAACATGGAATCAAAATGGCAATTCACCCAGATGATCCAGCATGGCCTCTATTCGGTTTACCTCGTATCATAACAGGTAAAGAAAAAATTGAGAAAATGTTGAAAGCAGTTGATGCACCATTCAATGGTCTAACATTCTGTACAGGTTCCCTTGGAACAAATCCTAACAATGATCTTCCTGCAATGATTGAAGCTTTTGGCGATAGAATCCATTTTGCACATATAAGAAATCTTCAGCATTTTGAAAAGGGTGTATTTGAAGAAGCTGGACATCTATCAGCAGATGGTTCATTTGATATGTACGAAATCGTAAAAGCTTTATATAATACTGGCTTTGAAGGTCCAATTAGACCTGATCATGGTAGAACTATATGGGGCGAGAAATGTATGCCAGGTTATGGCCTATATGATAGAGCTCTTGGTGCTTACTACATTCAGGGTCTATGGGAAGCTATAGATAAAAATACAAAAAGGAAATAATAGATTTTATGAAATCAACACAGGGGAATGAGATATATCAAAAGTTAAAGAAGGACATAATCTCTTTAAAATTGGAACCAGGGATTCAACTCAGTATAAGAGAGTTGATAGAAAGTCTTGGCGTATCACGTTCTCCTATAAGAGATGCTTTTATCAAACTATCAAATGAACGTCTTGTTAAGATGATTCCTCAGAGTGGCTGCCGTGTCACACAAATAAACATTGATATGGCAGAACAGGAGAGGTTCATCAGAAAAAGTATTGAGCTTGATATGATAAAAAAGAAGCATTTCAATATAGATAGAGATTTTGTTGCAAAGCAAAGAGCAAATCTCATGCTCCAAAAAAGTGCATTGGAAGCAGAGGACCAGAGTCAATTTTTTGCATTGGATGAAGAGTTTCACAGACGATTATTTGATGCAGCTGGTCTTCTTTACACCTGGGGAATTATTGAGAACAATACCTGCAGCTCTTATCAGAGAGTCAGGGTGTTATCAATGAGAGTCAGTGGTGTAGCAGACAATATTTTGTATCAGCATGAGATGCTGCTTCAAGCAGCAGAGAGTGGAGATTTCGATTCTCTATTTGAAATTGACAACATTCATCTTTCTAAGATAACAGAGGAGATGCCTCATCTTAAAGAGAAGTTTCCATCATATTTTGATTGATTGATCCTTAAATAAATAAAGCCGACACAGATGTGCCGGTTTTTTTATCAAAATATAAATAAGTGCAATCAAGTATGGATTGCACGTTCAAATAAAATCTCAATTGACAGTTAAGTATGAAACAAAAGTTAGAAAAAATTATACATCATAACAAAATAGTTTTTTCTGATCTAAGATAAAAATAATAATAAGATAAATTTGTATAAAAACACTTAACTGTCATTGAGATACAGTACTTTATTTAGTTGGTGGATAGATCAAACATAGTTCAACATCATCACCTTCAACATCTACAGATATTGAAGATTGTTCTGCTGCTAAGAAGAAATTATCAAGTTTTTTGAAACTCTCAACTTCATCTTTGTATTTAAGCAGTCCTTTTCCACTGGTTATAACTGCAACACAATATCTGGAGTCTAGATCAATTGTGCAGTTCTTCTTGATGTTGATTCTTTCTAAGTCAAAGCATCCAGAGATTGAGGAATCTAGCATCTTATATGATGTGAATTCATCTCTCTCAATTAGAACTTCAGGTTTTACAAAATATTTATCAATTATATCCTGCTTTGAATTTTGAGTGTAATCAAAAACATCAAGACAGAAATCCAATCCTTTTTTCATGAATCTTGCTTCAGGTGGTACCACGATACCTTCTCTTTCAAATTCACACCTCACAACAAGATCAGATGGTTCCATTATCTCAAGTAAAAGAAGTCCCTCACCAATTGCATGAGGAATTCCTCCTGGAATGAAAACAACATCACCTGGGGTGACAGGGATCTTTTCAAAAGTTGCATCCATCTTTTCCATATCTTGTTTTTCTATTATTTGTTTCCACTCTTCTTTGGTTGGACAGTTTTGAAATCCAAGACGTATGTAAGGCTCTTTCACTTCATCACGAGCTTTCATTATGTAGTAGCATTCAAATTTACCATAATCTGTATTGAGGTATTTCTTTGAAAACTCTCTTGTAGGATGAGCTTGTACGTGAAGTCTAATTTTTGAATCAATCCATTTGGTGAGAAATGTTGGGCTATCTGTTGATCCAAGATAGAAAGCCTTATTTGAATTCAGAACATCAATAAGTTTTTCATCTCTATCGTTGATTGTCGTGTAGGAAAGTCCTTCATCCTTACAATCTGGTAGTCCTGGGTTTTTGGCTACAACGGTTGAACACAACCATTCCTCTGGTCTATCAGAATCATCTGCTGAGGGGGTGCCCTTGATCTCTTCAATGAGCTTTCCACCAGTGTAATTTCTTCTGACTCTGTTATCATTCATTTTAAGTATGTATTTCATATGACTCTCTTTTTTTATAGATATAATAAAACAAACGTCTTACGTTTGCAAGAATAATACCCCATTTTTTGAAAAATATTGACAAATAGGTAAAATTCAGTATTATAGACATAGGATGTTTAGATATATTGTCTTATATCCCAATAATTGGAGCGTACTCATGGAAAAGAAAAATGAAATGGCATCTCAGATAGTCGTCAACTACATTCAGTCCAAAATCTCAAGTGGAGAATGGAAGAAAAAAGAGAAGATAGAATCAGAACCTCAGTTGATGAAAAATACAGGCGTTGGACGTCCTGCAGTAAGAGAGGCAATTCAAATTATGGTTGCATTGGGTATCCTCACCAAAAGACAGGGAGATGGTACCTATTTAAATGAATCTTCAGCATCATCAATGATGTCATCTTTACTTCCTTCCATATTGTTTGATAACTATGATGCATTGACGATTTTGCAATTCAGAGAGATTGTGGAGCCTCAGTGTGTGAAGCTCTTCATAGACAGCTGCAGTGATGCTGATATAGCTGAACTGAGAAGACTGTGGGAGATTCAAAAAGAAAATGATGGAATAGACAGCAAGAAGTTCTATGAAGCAGATGCTTCCTTTCATCTTCAGATCATAAAGGGAGCAAAGAATCCTCTGATATCAACAATAATTGATATTTTGAAAGATGCTATGTTTTCATATCAATATAAGAGCAATCACACAATAGGATCAAAAACTGGGGTTCTTGAGCATGAGAGAATATTGCTTGCAATTGAGGCCAAAGATAAGCAGCTATCTGAGATATATCTCAAGCGACATCTTGAAAGATCCATAAGAGATATCAAAGAATATATAAAACAAAATAACTTAGAAAAACTTTAATGAACTTTTATCCCTTATGTTCTCGTGTACATTCATCATGAAAAAATACTTTGAATTATTTACTCTTTGAAAGTTAATATATAACAACTTGTTATATTTTTGTTTGTTGCATTGTTCTTTATTGATATATTTGTAACTAATTTACATGTTTTGATACGATATTGCGAAACTGGAAAAAACATTTTGCATTTGATATCAAGGTGCCTTATAATCTAAAGAAACAATTTTCAGGGGGCAGATGATGCAATATATTGGAGCACTAGATCAAGGAACTACTTCTACAAGATTCATCATATTCAATGATAAAGGTGAGATAGTTAACTCACATCAATTAGAACATAAACAGATATATCCACAACCAGGTTGGGTAGAACATGATCCATGGGAAATATGGGACAATTCATGTAAATGTATCATTCAAACATTGAAGAAAAGTACTTTAGAAGGTGCTGATATTTCTTGTATTGGTATAACCAATCAGAGAGAGACCATAATAGCTTGGAATCCAATCTCAGGTAAAGTTTGGCACAACGCTATAGTTTGGCAAGATTTGAGAGGCTCTGATAAAATAGATGAGATATCAAAGAAAGTTGATATTGATTGGGTTGCAAAAAAAACAGGTCTCAGAATGAGTCCATATTTTGCAGCAAGTAAGATATCATGGCTTCTTGATAATGTTGAAGGCCTTCGTGAAGCAGCTGAAGCTGGAGATGCAATCTTTGGAACAATTGATACATGGCTCACTTGGAACTTAACAGGTGGTGACGCTGTTGTAACCGATGTAACAAATGCATCACGTTACTTACTTATGAACATCGATACCCTTCAATGGGACAATGAGATGCTTGATCTATTCAATATTCCAAGAGGATGTCTTCCTGAAATAGTTCCTTCTTCTGGAACTTTATATGGTGTGACCTCAACAAGTGGTCCATTCAGAACTGTTATCCCAGTTTGTGGTATCTTAGGTGATCAGCAGGCTGCATTGTTTGGACAAGCTTGTTTTGAAGAGGGACTTGGAAAGAGTACATATGGAACAGGTTGTTTCCTTCTTGTTAATACTGGAGAGAAACCTTATATATCAGAAAATGGACTTTTAGCTACCGTAGCTTATCAGATTGAAGGTCACAAACCACACTATGCACTAGAAGGCTCAATTGCAGTGGCAGGATCTCTTGTTCAATGGGCACGAGATAACCTTCAGATTGTAGATTCTCCTCGAGAGCTTGATGAGCTTGCAGCAAGTGTTAAAGACTGTGGTGGTGTTTATATTGTACCTGCCTTCAGTGGCCTTTTTGCTCCTTATTGGAGATCTGATGCACGTGGTGTTATAGCTGGACTCACAGGATTTGCAACTAAAGCTCATCTATGTAAAGCTATTTTGAATGCAACAGCATTCCAAGCATATGATATCTTCAAAACCATGGAAAAGGATTCTGGGATTGAAATTAAGGAATTGAAAGTTGATGGTGGTCTTACAAACAGTGAACCACTGATGAAGTTCCAGGCAGACCTTCTTGGTGTACCTGTAATAAGACCTGAAGTTGTTGAGACAACAGCACTTGGAGCTGCATATGCAGCTGGTCTCAGCATTGGTATTTGGAAATCTCTAGATGAATTAAAAGAGCAATGGAAAGAGAAAAAACGCTGGGAACCTGAGATGTGTGATTCAGAAAGAGAAATAAGAGTACGAAAGTGGAGAAAAGCAGTCAAGCGAACCTTAAACTGGGTTGGCAACGACGACGATTGATATTATTCTATTGTTATTAAAGGATGAGATATGTTGAACTTCGACTCACAGACAGTAACAATAATTAAAGCAATATTTCAGATTTCGTTCTTAGCTTGGTTGTTCTATCAATTCTACATGGCATTAGATAGATCCAAAATACAACGAATGGTAAGAATGATTGCTGCAGCTTTTGCTGTATTTACCGGGGCCTATATACTTAGGCTAGAGGTCCTTGTGACTTTATTTGAATATTTAGCAATTCCATATGTTGTTTTTCTGTGTTTGATTTTCCAAAGTGAACTTAGAAGATCCTTCTCATCAGGATGGCTTGGAAAATCAAGGTTGAAGTTGACAACACTTGCTTCGATAACTGATCAAATTGATACAGTTTTGAGTGCATGCATCAATCTTAAAAATAAAAGAAGAGGAGCTCTTATAGTATTTCCTAGAAGAGACTCCTTAACATCTGTTATAAACTCAGGTACCACTTTAGATGCTCAGCTATCAAGTCAATTGATACTTACAGTATTTGACCATGATACACCTCTTCATGATGGTGCCATAGTGATAAATGGTGACAAAATAGTTGCTGCTGGTTGCTATCTTCCTCTGAGTGAGCAGACTGACATCAAAAAAACATTTGGTACTCGTCATAGAGCTGCTCTTGGTATATGTGAGGAGACTGATGCTGTTGTTATTGTAGTTTCAGAAGAGACTGGAGCTCTGACCCTCGCTTACAATGCCGGCCTCTATTATGATCTCTCTAGAGATCAAATCAAAAGGATTCTTCCTGCATTGTTCTCCAATCAGGAATTGAAAGAAGATGATATAAAGGAGGATGTTTCAGATGAGCAAAAATAGTTTTGTACAATCCCTTCTTTATGAATGGCAGGTCAAGTTGGTCTGCATTCTTTTGGCTTGCTGCTGTTATTTTATAATTACATTCAATTCAAACCAAGATAGAAACGTCGAAGTTCCACTGGAGGTTATGTTGCCTGCAAATTATGAAAGTGAGAGCTTGGTTCCATCATCAATAACTTTGGATATCAATGGTTCTGAGGATGTTATATATCTTATAGATCCAGCCTTGATTAAGGCCACTGCAGATTTCAGTTCTGTTAACAGTGAGGGTATAGCTCAAAAGACAGTTGTTTTGGACTATGATGAAAAAGCATTCAGAAAAGGTGCTATAACTGTCAAAACAGTACCATCCGTAGTGAGAATTTCATTTAAGGAAAAGAAGACCAATGAATAAAATTGGTGTTGATATTGTCAATATCTCTAGAATGACCAAGCTGAGTGAAGCTACAAAAAAAGGGATATTTAACAAAGCAGAAATAGAAAGATCAAATACCTTCACATCATCTCAAGCAAAGGCAGAATACCTTGCAGGAAGATTTGCAGCTAAAGAAGCTTTAGCAAAAGCACTGGGTGTTGCCTTTACAAAACTCAAACCATCTGAAATAGTGGTAACAAATTTAGATAGCGGCAAACCTGTACTGAATCTTGAAGGACAATCGAAAGAGAACTTTCCCACATTGAAATGTGAGATCTCCATTTCGCATGACAGTCCAAGTGCTATTGCCGTTGTTCTTGTAGAGGAAATGAATGGCTAGAACAGATTGGAATAGACCACCACTGGAACCTTTGGCGGATGGTATAAAGCGTTATGCGTTGACTGTATCATACGATGGAAAGGCTTTTAATGGTTGGCAAAGACAGAAAAACGGTGTTGGTGTTGAACAGGTAATTGAAAAAGCACTGTTCAAAATGTTGAAAGAACCAGTTAGAATAATTGGGGCAGGAAGAACAGACAGTGGTGTTCATGCAATGGGACAGGTATGTCACTTTGATACAACACATACAAACATCCCTGCATTTGCATATTTGAGTGTCATAAACTGCAACTTACCACCGACTGTAAGAATCTTGAAGTGCGTTGAAGTGGATGGATCTTTTCATTCAAGATATTCCGCATTTGCCAGAGAGTATAAGTATTATTTCAAACGTGAGAATGAAATGACAGCTCCAGATAATGGTTTCATCTCTAAGACAAAGAAAATTCCTTCAATAGATACTTTGAATAGTTTTGCAAAATGCTTGGTTGGAACTCATGATTTCACTACATTTACAGCAACAGGTGATGTATCACCTTCAAAATGTCGTGATATCTATGAATCTTATTGGACTTTAGAGAAGGACAAATGGGGTTATGATGTATTGTGCTATACAATATGTGGAAATGCATTTCTTTATAAGATGGTAAGAAGCTTGGTTGGAACTCAGATGGTCTATGCCTATAAAAAGCGAACTCCCGAGCAGTTCAAAGAAGCTCTTGAAAGCAAAAATCGTAAGATGGCTGAAACTACAGCCTCTCCAAACGGACTGTTCTTGTACAGAATCTCTTATGACCCAGAAGAATACAGATGGTTTGAAAAAGACGCAATTCCTGTAGGATCTCTACCTAATAAAGATGGAGATGTAAAGTAATATTAATTGAGGATGAAATGGAAAGTAAAACTAATATAGACAAAGAGCAATTAAAGAAGTCTTTGAATGCAATGTTATCTCTCTTTGATGAGAGTGAGGCTGTTTTGAAAGGTAATGCTTTACCTCAATCTTCAATTAAAAGTAAATCTGTTGATCTTGATGCCCTTGTAGATAATATCGCTGATGGTAAAATACTATCAGCAGATTCTCCTTCTGTTGATGCAGCTTCAACCAGCATTGCTGAGGAAGAGGGCCTATCATTATCCGAAAGACTCAGCAGGAGATTGATGACAAAAAAATCTCAAAATCCTAGCCCTGCAGCACCTTCAAACAATCAAAATCAGAATTTCAGAAGAGAGTACAGCTCAAATAGATTCAATGTAAATCAAGCTCAATCAAACAGTAAGATATCATCACAACCAAACTTGATTGATCCTGTCATGAATCAAAATTCAAAACCCATTTCAAACATGTCCTTTGAAGAGCTAAGACATGAGGTCATGAACTGCAAAGAGTGCAGTGAATGCAGCAACAGAAAGAATGTGCTGTTTGGCGAGGGACCTGTTCCAAGTCGTTTGATGGTCATAGGTGAGGGCCCTGGAAGTCATGAGGATTCTTCAGGTCGTCTGTTTGTTGGACCTTCCGGTGATTTTCTTTATAAATGGCTCAAAAGCATCAATCTTGATATGAGAAGAGATGTCTATTTATCGAACATTGTT
Source organism: Sphaerochaetaceae bacterium (assembly GCA_041595335.1). Lineage (GTDB taxonomy): Bacteria > Spirochaetota > Spirochaetia > Sphaerochaetales > Sphaerochaetaceae > Pleomorphochaeta. The sequence goes on along the minus strand of JBFHKM010000041.1, from coordinate 3,266 downwards.
AAATGCTTCAGTGGAACAAATCCAACCCCTCAAAGAGCAAACAGATGCAAAGCATATCTTGAAAGACAGATTGATTTTGTAAGACCACAGGCAATTCTTGTCCTTGGAAAAGTGGCTGCAAACTCACTGTTCAACAATGAAAACTCTCTAACAAGTATGAGAGAGAATGTTCTGAACTATAAAAATATTCCTGTTATTGTAACATATCATCCAGCGGCTGTTCTCAGAAATGAGACTTGGAAGCGCCCTGTTTGGGAAGATTTAAAAAGATTGGCTTATATTCTAAATAGCAATTCAGAGAGGAGATAGAGAGTGTTTGTCAAAGTACTGTTGGACCTACCTTTCTCCAAAGAACTAACATATGCAGTTCCCTCTGAGATTGAAGATCAAGCTTCAGTTGGTAAGAGAGTTGAAGTTCCATTTCGCTCTTCCAAAAAGAAAACCGCCTATATAATTGAATGCGTTCAGGAGATGAATGTAAAATATACGATAAAACCTGTATCAAGAATCATTGATGAGGAACCTCTCTATGGTCAAAGTGAGATAGATCTTGCATATTGGATGGCAGATTTTTATCTGTGCTCTCCAGGTGAAGCTCTTTCATTGCAAATTCCAGGTGGACGTCGTGATAAAGTTGTCTCAATTGCTCTTGCAGAGGAAGATATCTCAACAGCACCTGTTGAGAATCTGACAGAATATCAAGAGAGAGCAATCAATGAAATCAATTTAAAAAATGATAAAATGTACTACCTCTACGGAGTCACCGGTTCTGGTAAATCTGAGGTATATTTCAGATGTGCAGAGCAGGTAATCAAGGAAGGAAAGCAGGTAATATATCTTGTGCCAGAGATCACTCTGACCCACCAACTTGTTCAGCAGGTCGGAAAAAGATTTGAAGGAAAGGTAGCTCTTCTTCATTCTGGAATGAGTGCAAGTCAAAGGCTCTCTCAGTGGAGAAAGATAAAACGTGGTGAGGTCTCAATAGTAATTGGAGTTCGCTCTGCAATATTTGCTCCTTTTGAGAACCTAGGTATGGTAATCATTGATGAGGAACATGAGAACTCATACAAAAGTGGACAGACTCCACGTTATCATGCAAGACAGATAGCTCAAAGAAAATGTCAGAAAACAGGTGCCACACTCATAATGGGATCTGCAACTCCCTCTTTGGAATCTTGGAAATTGATGAATGAAGGCCGAATCAAAAGATTGGATCTTCCTTATCGTGTGGGAAATGGAACCATTCCATCAATGAGAATTGTGGATATGCTTGGACAGCGCTCCCTTATTTCTCAGGAACTTCATGATGCAATAGAGGAGACTCTGAAGAACAAGAAGCAGGTCATATTATTTTTGAATAGAAGAGGATTCTCTTACTTCTTCCACTGCAAGAGCTGTGGCTATGAAATGAAATGCCCTCATTGCTCAGTATCTTTGACCTACCACAGAAGTGATGACAGCATGGTCTGCCATTACTGTGGTTACAAAACACGCCCTATAAAGATTTGTCCAGATTGTCATTCTCTTGATGTTGGATACAGTGGCTTTGGAACCGAGATGGTGGAACAGGAAATTAAGAATCAGTTCCCATTTGCAACAATTGATAGACTTGATGGTGATGTAGCTAAGGTCAAGAAGAATGTATTTAAAGTACTGGATAAGTTCAAATCAGGAGAGACAAACATCCTTCTTGGAACCCAGATGGTTGCAAAAGGATTCAATTTCCCAAATGTAGAGCTTGTAGGAATTGTACTGGCTGATTCAGGTATAAATATTCCAGATTTCAGATCTCAGGAGCGAACCTATGGTTTGATCACTCAGGTTGCAGGTCGTGCAGGTCGTTTCTCAGATAAAGGTAAGGTATTCATTCAAACTTTCAAACCAAGGAATGATGCAATTCAATATGCAGTTCATTCAATGAGTGAGGAGTTCTATAAAAATGAGCTTGAGGTGAGAAAAGAGACTGGATTCCCTCCATATGCGAGACAGTTGAATCTTGTTATCAGAGGACGAGACTTAGAAAAAGTTGAATCATCAGCAGACATCATCTGCGATATATTGAACAAAATATCAGAACAACTGCCCCCATCAATTGGAGAGAGACCTGAAATAATTGGTCCATCAGAATGTGCCATTGCCAAGATAAACAACAATTTTAGATTCAACATATTGCTTCAGCATACAGATATAAGAATATGTCAGTGGCTTGTTAAATCAATGTTGGAAAATTATAAGATGCCATCAACTCTGTACCTAGAAATAGATGTTGATCCTCTTCAGATGATATAATAAGGAGCATAAAGTAATAAATTGTTCCAAAAGGGTAGCTATGAAAATTACAAACAAATTAACAGATAAAGAAATTGAGGATATCAAAGAATTACTCAGAATATGCAAAATTGAAAGAATACCGAATTTTGATACCAGCATCTACATAGATACAGAACTTCCATGTTTCTATCTTGAATATGTTGATGATAAGTTGGTCAGCTTTTTGTCTCTTTTTTATGTTGATATCAAAGAGATTGAGGTAGTTGGAATGACTCATCCTGATTTCAGGAGAGAAGGCTACTTTTCACTCTTACTTAAAGAGGCCAAAAAAGTAATTCCAAATAACATTCCAATCCTATATCAGGTACCATCTGAATGTGTGGATAGTGAAAAACTCAACAGTCTTGGTTATGAATATCATCATGGTGAGTTTGAAATGATCAAAAAAATTGCTGTGAGAGGTGATGAGCGCTTGCAGACAATGGAAGAAGCTGATGTTGAAGATGTGGCAAGAATTTTAGCAGATGCATTTGATGATTCTGTTGAGGAAGAGGTAGAGCTCATACGTTTTTGGCAGAAAGATGAAGGAATTTCTTTATTGGTGTTGAGAGAAGGACAAAAAACAGTTGGATTCATTGCCACATCAAAGGTACTTCATATAAAAACTTTGCACCTGTTTGCTTTCTGTGTTGATAAAAATCACAGATCAAAAGGATATGGAAAGAGAGTGCTATCTAACTTACCATTCAATTCAGCAGGTTATGTTCTGAGAGTGGATCATGATAACTTACGAGCTAAGAAGTTATATGATGAGGTTGGTTTTACAATTCTATCAAGTACTGAATATTACCTAAAAAAATAACATTCAATTATATAAAATTACATTGAAATAAAAACAGTCTGCAATACAAATTGCAGACTGTTTTGATCACTTAATATTAATTCATATTTGGTCCCGGAGGTCCATCCATGGTTCCCATGGCTTCAATCAATTG
>JBFHKM010000040.1:0-20939 GCA_041595335.1 Sphaerochaetaceae bacterium | reverse complement strand
GTATCCATCAAACGTTTTACACACCTTTCGAAATCAGGATAACCGAGATATCTTCCAAACATGGAGGATCTTGTTATGATAGATGAGAAATATTCAGATCACGAGATAATTTATCTTGTTGGAAAATTTAAAGATGGATGCACAGGTATGATAGATTTTTGCCAGACGGAAGAGCTAAATGTCTATGAGTTCAAAAGGTGGTTGAGCAGACCTTGCTTCGTTAAGGATGAATCTGCTGGAGTTGTTGTTGGTGAGGATTGCTCAAAAGGCAGTAAATCAGAAAGACTTCAGCGTTCTTTTGAAGGCAACAATTTCATCTGCTTTAAAATTGCTGATGAAGCACCAGCAAGAGCAAAGGCAACTTTGATAAAGAAATCTAAGCTGCATGCTCTAAAAAAGGCGGTGAACTGATGCCCCTTCCATTTGATAAAAACATAAAGGGCTATTCTGTTTATCTGAGAGTTGGTGCCACTGACTTCAGGCGAGGTATCAAAGGTCTCATATCTCTGGTTGAGGGAGCTCTCAATATAAGAATGAATGAAAAGACTTTGTTTGTTTTCTGTGCAAGAAGCAAGAAATCCATCAAGATCTTATATGTTGAGGATGCAGGAATTTATCTCATACAGCGTAAGGTGAGATACGGTTGCTATCCTTGGCCAGAGAAATATAGCGAGGCTGCAGAGGTGGATATGGAGATTCTTAAAAGCATATTATCTGACCCCATATCAATTGATGCCATAAAAGCCAAACACAATGTTGAAAGAATTCAATATCAAATATAATTATTGAAATAATTTGTTGCAAGACAGATAATTAACCACCATATAAAGCTCACTGAGCACATTGTATGGTGGTCTTTGTGTTTGAAGGAAGGACCTCAATCAATCTTTGGCTCACGCCTATTTGTGTGCTCTTAGAGAGGTAAATATCGAAGACATCATAAGTATAATTACTTACCTGCAAAGAAATTAAAATAATATTTCTTGCATTATGAGATATTTCATGCTACCATAACATCATGAATGAAAAAGAACAGATAAGGCTTTTAAAACTTCAACTTGCAGAATCTGAAAAAAGAAGAATTAATGCTGAAAAGAAATTTGATAAAGAAAAAACAAGAACCTCAGACCTGCTTGATAAGGTTGATGCCTACAAAAATGAGGTGAAAGAACTCAAGGCTGAATTGAAGATGATTTCTGACAGTTTGAAATCATTGAATGAGAATCACAGAATTGCTCTGTTCTTGAAATTTGGAAGTCAAAGTGAGAAGTACAGGAGAGTGTTCAACATTCCTCCTTCATTGGTGTTTGAAAAATCAGCATCTGATTTGACTGCAGCTGAAAAAAACATGCTGCATGAAGCAGAGGCTGCTGCCAAAAAGATTATGGATGAAGATGATAAAGACAGTGAGAATGATTTCAGAAAGATGGAAAATGCCAAGAGAAATCACAACACAAAAAGCAAGAGAGATCGCAATCCAGAAAAGAGAAAAAGAGGCACAAGCAATGGAAAGCAGATCTTTGATGAGGATTATCCTCGAGAGGATGAAGAGCTCTTTTTCTATAAAGGTGAGTGCCCTGATTGTCACACCCCTCTAATAAGAATAAACACAATCAAGGGTCATGAATATGTTGAGATGTTCAATGAGGCTCTTAAAATTGTCAAAACAATGAGCTATGGATATTACTGTCCTAAGTGCGGTGTCTCCACAGATCCTAAGACAAAAAAAGAAACCAAAAGAATAATATATCCATCATCTAAGACCCGCTTCATTCCAGGAGGATTGGCTGGCAACAATCTGATAGCGTATTCTTTATGCTTGAAATACTGCTATGGACTGTCTTCCAGCAGGCTTCACAAGCTGTTTATGAACTATGGTATTGATATCAGTGAGCAGAACTTCTCAAACTGGTTCATTAAAGCTGGGTTGGAACTTGAACCACTGGCAGAAGAGATCAAAAAAGAGATATTGAAAGAGAACAGCATCAATGCAGATGAAACAAGGTACATGGTGTTGGATGAGGACGATAGATTGGATACAACCAAATCATGGCTGTGGGTAATCTGCAATGCATCAAATATAAGACCAAAAGCTTATTTTAGATATGATTCATCACGATCAAGCAATGTGTTTAAGGATATAGTTGGAGATTATTCAGGATATTTGCAGGCTGATTGCTATGGTGGATATCAAACTCAACATCAAAATTATCAATACACTTTATCACTCTGCTTGGCGCATCTGCGAAGAAGATTTGTTGATGCATTCAAGAAAGGTAACTACAGACCTGCCTCACCTGGATATGTGACATTGAATTCAATAATATCAATCATTGGTAAGATCTATGAGGCAGATACAGTGAACAGAAACAAATACAGCAGCAACAAGATAACAAAAGAGGAATTTCTCAAAATCAGAAAGATTGAAAGTGAGCCCCTGTTTGACAAGTTGACCAAAGTGGCCATAGGCAGAAAAGCTTTGCACGAAAGAGATCAATCAATAATGGATGGCATAAATTATTATTTGAATCACAAAGATCTCTTTCCTGTCTATCTTGAGTGTGCAGAGTTAGGCCCAGATAATTCAAAAGCAGAGCGAGTTATAAAAGCTTTCTCAAGGATCAGAACCAACACTTTGTTTGCAGGAAGTCCTCAGGGAGCAAAAGCCATGGCCACACTTGAGACGGTTGTTGTAACAGCGGTTTCAAATAATGTTGATGTTGTTAAATACATGAATTATCTATTGGACAGTGTTTCATTATTTCGCCATATTGAAACAACTGAGAGCGATTATCAATCTTTGCTTCCTTGGAATCTTAGTGAGTCAAAGAAAAAAGAGATCTCAATAAATCTTGTATCAGATTTCAAAAAAATATAAAAGACATGATCAATTTGCAAAAAAAGCTCCATTTTCTGGAGCCTTTCTGCATGCATTTTTAGAAAAACGTCTTTTAAGCATCTGAATCAATGATGGTGTATAACGTTTGAAGGATACTCATATATTGATAAAAACTTCCTCAAACAGCATGCAGAAATTATCATGAGTTTTAAAAATTGTAATTTTGCTGAGACATAAAAAAACTTCCTCATAATTGAAGAAGTTTGATTGGGGAGAGAAGGATTCGAACCTTCGAAGGCGTAGCCAACAGATTTACAGTCTGGCCCCTTTGACCGCTCGGGAACCTCCCCGGTCATACTATTGCTTTCGCTCAAGTACAAGTAGGAATATAATGCAAAAATTGAATTGGGTCAATCACTTTCTTTGAAAGTTTTTTTATTTTTAAATAGCATATTAAGTATTTTTATATGATTTAAATATTGGTTGGATAAACTTACTGGATTATATTCAATAAACATCAACAGCTTTATCAATTCTCCTATGATTGCATTTATTATAAATTTGATTCAAAAAATATTCCTAACATATATGAAGACTTGTGTATTACGATTTATCTTTTATATATGTCAGGAATTTTAAAATTTCAAACTATCAAGTTATTGAGAGAAAGATTGATTACTGGTTGTTGAATGCTTTTAAGAAAGTAGCAACAGTTTCATTAACAACTGCCATCTTTATGTCAGTTTTATCACTGTAAAAACCATAAGAGTGAGAATCACCAGTAACTGCAACGGCAGCAGCACCTAGTTTTGCAGCTTCGCTTTTGCTGACGATAGGGCTAACTACTGCATCATCTTCACTGTACAATACTTTAGCAATTCCATCAAAAGTAGTTGCATCATCTAATGGTACTTCTGCTTCTAATTCTTCGAACCATGTATCGGATAGTATCTGCTTTGAGCCATAAATTGTGGTAAATTCAACACTTCCATTTTTCTGTGCAGTTTCTTTTAAATTGGTCCAAGAATCTTGTCCGCCTAGAAAATTTACCATTGTATCTTTATCAACTGCAGGTGCCAGTAAAACAACAGATTTCACATTTTCAATATAATTATGATTTAATATGGACTGTACAATTCTACCGCCCATGCTGTAGCCAAATAGGCCTATTGAGTCGCTTTTTATATTGTAATTATTAACTGCATAATCCTTACTTGAAATAACATCATCAATCATGTTTGATAATGTATTATCCTCAAATGATTCCATGCTCTCTCCACAACCTGGAAAATCCATTCTTATTACTGCTATACCTTTTTCTGCAAGTGCATCTGCTATAGCAGTGAAGCCACCATTTTCTTCTTTTGATCCACCATGTCCATGAGCCATCACAACAAGGGGATATTTCTCATCTCTTATAGGTAAGGTAATGATAGCTGGGATGTCATTTCCGCGTTTCCCTTCAATAGAGAGGGAAATTTCTTGAGTTTCATAAACTGCATCATCAGTTGTTGAAGTCGTTGTTTTACAGCTCATTAGAAGGGCTGTAATTGATAATGCGATTACTAAAATAGATTTTTTCATTTTTTGTAGTCTCCTTAAAATCAAACACTATAGGATTTTATTTGAATAGTCTATTGATATTTCTAAAAGAAGTTGAAAAAAAACAATCAGCAGTGCAATAGGGGTATTTTTGTAGTAGAATGAAATTTGTTTGATGAGGAATGGGCTGCTATTAGAAACTTAGTATAAGGATACGGTGTTGAAAATTAAAAATATTAATTGGCATAAAAAAAACTTCTTCATAAAGAAGAAGTTAATTGTGGGGAGAGAAGGATTCGAACCTTCGAAGGCGTAGCCAACAGATTTACAGTCTGGCCCCTTTGACCGCTCGGGAACCTCCCCGGTCATACTCTCGCTTTCGCTTAAGCACATGTAGGAATATAAAGGAAATTAGGAATTGGGTCAATAAGTTTTTCAAAAAAAACTTGAAAAAATAATGGATTTATATTTGAATTTTTGTAATATCTTTCCTTAACAAGATTTAACTATTATTTCATTTCTATACATTTTGGTAGGTATTTACGTTTTTATTTGAACATTATATTAGAAAGATATGTTCTTTTAAATAAAATTCAAACTTTCTTTTAACTTGGAGTTCTTGATATTTTATGTAAATAGCTGATTTCTATTTGATATTTTCCCTAATTTTTGGTAAGGTCATTTTGCATTGCACGTTGTGCACTTAGACCAAGGTGGAAGTGGCACGCTACTTTATTAAATGTTATTTAGTTTAGTTGCTGCATCTTGGCGTAGGGAAACATTTGTTTGTTTCTGGCTACTCTATCTAAGAGAGGTTTTTGTATGAATGAATTATTATGGTTCTTTCTGCTAGTACTTAATTTTGTGGCTATCATGGTAGCCTTTCGTCTTTATGGAAAAGTAGGTCTTTATATTTGGATCCCAATTTCCACAATTATCGCAAACATCCAGGTTACTAAAACTGTAAACTTGTTTGGACTTGAAGCTACACTAGGTAATATTGTATACGCTACAGGGTTCCTTGCAACTGATATTTTATCAGAATGTTTTGGTAAGAAGGATTCAAGAAGAGCCATTGGTATGGGCTTTTTATCATTGATCTGTTTGACCACTTTCATGCAAATGGCATTGAAGTTCAATCCAGCAGAATCTGATTTTGCCAACGATTCTTTGATAACAATCTTTTCACTGTTACCGAGATTGACTGTTGCATCACTCATTGCTTATTTCTGCAGCAATATGCATGATGTATGGGCTTTTGAATATTGGAAACAGAAGTTTCCTGGAACAAAATATTTATGGTTAAGAAACAATGCATCTACGATTGTTTCTCAATTAATAGACTCTGTTTTGTTCAGCTTCATAGCTTTTTATGGTGTTTTCTCGATGCCTGTTCTATTGGAGATAACAATTTCAACTTATGTATTGAAATTTGTTGTAGCTGCTTGTGATACTCCTTTCATCTATCTTGCAAGAAAATGGTTCGATGAGGGTAAAATAAAAACAACAGTTTAGTTTTTATATCAAAAGAAGGGGAAGTCATTGATTTAAATAATATCAATGTTTCCCCTTTTTAATGTCATCATGCAGTTAAACTCATTCTTTCCCAACCTTCATTGGTAGATCTTTCATCAATTTCTTGATTCCTAAGTCTGTTCCACAGTATATTGTCTTCTCACAGACACCTCTATCGATGATCATTTTATCTGTATAGAGCAGTGGAGAACCATCGCTGTAAACAATTTTCATTCCAACATGGTTCAAAACCGCATGAGAGGAACAGATGTCCCAGATGAATGCTTTCTGATTTATACAGGCCTGTATGAATGGAAATACCACTGGACAGATTATATGAATTATTGAGGAACCAAAAGTTCTGACTTTTCCATGATAATTTGAGAAGTCTACAAATTTCTGAGACTTTGAACTTATAGTTATCTGTCTGACTTCATCTTTATTCTCTTCTACAGAATTTACAATCTCACCATCAATGATTAAATCACATCCTGGGTCCAATCTAATTTCTAATGATTCTTTTGCTTTTCCAAAACGTGGTGCTATGATCATGCATCCAACAGGAATTCTTTGGTTGTCTAAGATACCCAGAGATACTGCAAAGGAAGGAAATCCATTTGAATAAACATCTGTGCCATCAATTGGATCTAATACAAATGTGTATGGTGCCTCTTCATCATAAGGTGTCTTCTCTTCTTCTGATATTACATTGCATGTTGGAAATAACTCCCTGATGGTACTGATGATTCTTTTCGAAATCTCTAAATCTGTTTTGGTAAGAACAGAACCATCTGTTTTGTATGAGACAGCTATGTCTTTCTGCATTTTTACTGCCAGTTGTGCACATGCCTGGACCTCTGTAAAAAGTATATCTAATTGTTTACTATCTAAACTTTTATTCAAAATATTTATTTCTCCCATAATTTGTCTCTTTTTTAGCTTTCTTTATTGAGTGAATATATTCACTTGTGATACTCTCCTATTATCATATGGAAAATAAGATATCACAACAAGTACAGCAGTACGTAAAAAAAGCAAACGCATTCAAAGAAATAAATTCAGGCAAATCCAACATTGTAGTAAGTGGCCTTGAAGGGTTTGTCCTGGCTCAGTTTATCAGAAGCATACACAGAAGTCGCAAAGGTAAGGTGTGGGTAGTTCTTCCCACAAAAGATAGTTGCGTTAATCTTTTGAAAGATTTTGGCCGCTCTGTTAACAAAGATGGAACTTTAAACATAGAAGATAAATTTATGGAAGTTCCTATTTTATATCTTCCAAGTAATGATAAAAAACTTTATTCTCAATTCGACCCAGGTATAATTGAGTACAATCAGTTGCAGGTCCTCAGAAATATAAATGAATTTCGGGATGCAATAATAGTAACTCATCTTAGAGCATTTGCTAACAATGTAGTTTCCAATAAATCTATTGATAATTCTTCCTTGAATCTCAGAGTGGGCGATAAATTTGACTCTACAAAAATTGCTGAGACATTGGTTGATGCAGGTTACATACGAACCACAAGTATAGCTCTTCCAGGAGAATTTACCATTCGAGGTGAAGTTGTTGAGATATTTGCTTTTTCAGAGGAAGATCCAATCAGGATTTATGCTGATTGGGATGATATTGATAAGATTGCAACATTTGATCCACTGACTCAAGAGACAATAAAACAGCTGCACAAGATATCAATTTCTATGTTAGAAAAAGAAGATGATATTGAGTTCACACATATAGATTCCTATATAAATCCTCATGATTATTTCGCGTTTATTGGTGATATAAGACTTCAGACATCTTATAAAAGTTTGATGACTGAGGCCAAAGCGCTATATAGAGAGGCCTATCATCAGGATCAAAATATCCCAATGCCAGAATCATTGTTGTTCAATTTTCCTGAATTTTATGAAAATGTAAAAAACAAATTCACTCTTGCAGATTTAAAAGATGATGAGAGACTTATCTATAATTATGATGTGGATGGTCCAAGATCATTCTTTGGAGACTTCACCAGAGTGAAAGGCGAGTTGAAATCTCGTTTTGATATGGGCTGGAGTATTTATGTCTTCACAAGCAATGCTGTTCAAAAACAGAGATTGCAGCAGATGCTTAAAGAATTTGACAAACTGGTTTTCCTGGATTATGAAATCTCAGGTGGTTTCTCAATTCCTTCAATGAGAATCATGGCTATATGTGAATATGAGATGTTTGGTAGACGTAAGCAGATTATAAAGACACTTCAGCATACCAAAAGTTCTCCATTGGATTCTTTCGTTGACTTAAAAGAAGGGGATTACGTTGTACATGTCAATTATGGAATTGGTAAGTTCATAAAAATTGACAGAGTTAAATCTTTTGATCGAGAGCGAGATTATATAAAAATTGCATATGCAAGTGGTGACAACATCTATGTTCCAATTGAACAGGCGAACTTAGTTCAGCGTTATATTGGTTCAAAAGGTAATGCTCCAAAACTTGATAAAATTGGCTCAAAGGTCTGGGAAAATAAAAAGGCAAAAGCCAGAAAGAGTGCAGAAGATCTAGCAAGTTATTTAATAAAGTTATATGCAAAGAGAAAAGCATCTGTAGGTTTTTCATTTGATAAAGATAATGAAATGCAGATGCAATTTGAAGCAATGTTCCCTTATCAGGAGACTCCTGACCAATTGAATTGTATCGATGATATAAAGCTTGATATGGAAAGTAGCACTGCCATGGATAGACTTGTCTGTGGAGATGTAGGTTTTGGTAAGACGGAGATAGCTTTCAGGGCAGCATTTAAAGCTGTTATGAGTGGCAAACAAGTTGCTTTTTTAGCTCCAACCACAATTCTTGCAGAACAGCATTACAACAATTTTATGGAGAGAATTCAAGACTTCCCAATCAATGTTGCTTTGATGAGTCGTGTTATCCCTAAAAAAGAACAGAAAAAAACATTGGTCCGTCTTGCAGAAGGTGGAGTTGATGTTCTATTTGGTACACACCGAATTCTTCAAAAAGATATCCTCTATAAAGATCTAGGTCTCCTGGTCATTGATGAAGAGCAGAGATTTGGTGTTAAGGATAAAGAGAGAATCAAAACAATAAGAGCCTCAATTGATTCTCTAGCTCTATCTGCCACTCCAATTCCAAGAACACTGTATATGTCACTGCTCAAAATCCGTGATATGTCTTTGCTGAAGACTCCACCTGTTTCAAGAAGAAGTATAGATACTCATATTGAAGGATTTGACCTTGGCGTTATTACCAGAGCCATTCGTGAGGAGATAGATAGAGGTGGACAGATATTCTATCTGCACAACAGAATTGAATCACTTGAGATGGTTGTTAAGATGCTGCAGGAAGAACTTCCTGATGTCATAATTGAATATGCCCATGGTCAGATGGAGCCTAAAGTTCTTGAAGATACAATGAGACGTTTTGTTCATGAAGGAATTCAAGTTCTTGTTTCAACAACAATCATTGAAAATGGTATTGATATTCCAAATGTAAACACAATAATAATTGACCGTGCTGACCAGTACGGAATATCACAGCTTTATCAGTTGAGAGGTAGGGTTGGAAGGTCTGAGAGAGAGGCTCACGCTTATCTTTTGTATCCTGAATATAAAGCTCTCAGTGAGATAGCTGTCAAACGACTTAAAACTATTGGTGAAAATACTGGCCTTGGCTCAGGTTTCAAAGTAGCTATGAAAGATATGGAAATCAGAGGTGCTGGTAACCTTCTTGGAAAGCAGCAAAGTGGACAGCTTGCAACAGTTGGTCTTGATATGTATATTAGACTTCTTGATGAAGAGATAAACAAACTCAGAGCAAACAACCAAGATGAGCTTGATAGTGAGGTATTCCTTGAACTTGATTATACTGGTTTCATACCAGATTCATTTATCAAAGACACTTCAATTAAGTTTGAGATCTACAAAAAAATTGCAGCAGTCAATACAGATGAGGAGCTTCAGACTCTATCTAGTGAGATTGCAGATAGATTCGGAAATCCTCCAGAAGAAGTACTGAACCTTCTTTATATTGCTGAATTGAAGATTGTTTGTAGAAAATTGAAGATAGTTCACCTTGCAGAGAGAAAGGGACGTGTTGTGATAAAGCTGAGGGAGATGAAAGTCTTGAACCCAGGCAAGTTTACAAGATTGCTTGCATATAGCAATGGTGCAGTATCTTATGATACAAAGAGACCATTGACAATTAAATTAAAAACAGAAGCTGTATCTCTTAAAGATAAAAGTTTATTTATCCTTGAAATACTAAAACAGCTCGTGTAGGAAATGAAGAATGAAAGAGAAAGCTAGCACAATTTATAATGATATTCCTGAATTGGAATTTGTTCAAAATAGAACAGACGGTGAAGATGCAAAGAAAGAAGTTAAATCTTATGTTTTAAGAACAGCTCCTCTACGTACCTTTCAAATAGAGGGTGTAAGAAAATATTATTCCCATTATGGGTTATCATATCAAAGTGAGAAGCTTGATTATAAAAAGGTATTTGGAAATGACAAACCTGTAGTTATTGAAATTGGTTTTGGAATGGGTGTTTCCACTGTTAGAATTGCTAAAGAAAGAGAGATGTACAATTATATTGGTATTGAAGTTTTTCTAAATGGATTCTCAAAAACATTGACAGAAGTTGGTGATGAGAAACTTGAAAATGTAAGATTGATGAGATTTGATGCAGTGCAGGTTCTCAATGACATGATTGAAGATGGCAGCATTGCTGGTTTCCATATCTTCTTCCCTGATCCTTGGCCTAAAAAAAGACATCATAAGAGAAGGTTGATTCAAAAACCTTTCGCCGACCTACTCACTTCTAAATTGCAGAAGGGTGGTTATATCTATTGTGTGACTGACTGGGAAGAGTATGCAGAGCAGATGGTTGATGTATTCAATGGTACTGAAGGTCTTATGAATCCATATGAAGGATATGCTCCTTCTAGAGAATGGAGACCAACTACAAAATATGAAACTCGTGGTGTTAATCTTGACTATACAATCAATGAAGTTTGGTTTGAAAAACAGTAATTTTAAATCGAATTCATGAGGATATAAAAAAGGAATTGTTGACTTATTTTAAAGCAGCAATTCCTTTTTTTTATAATTTATACAGTGTTATTCTTTATTAGCTTTTTTAGCTTCTTCAATAACAAGATCTGCAGCACGTCCATTGAGTGGATCATAGTGAGAGAAATTCAATTCAAAACTACCTGTACCACTGGTCATGCTCTTCAAATCAATTGCATAGTTGAGCATCTCTGATTGAGGTACATCAGCAATTACTTCCTGAAGAGCTCCAAACTTCTGTTGCCCACTTACGCGACCACGTTTGCTACTTAAATCTGATAATACATCACCAAGATGTTGATTGTTAACAAATACATGGACCTCCATAATAGGTTCAAGCAGTGTGACTTTGGATTTCTCAAGAGCCAATTCTAAAGCACCTTTAGCAGCAAGCTTGAATGCCATTTCAGATGAATCTACAGGATGTTCTTTACCATCAACCAATTTGATTCCAATATCTACAAGAGGATAACCGGCAAGAAAACCTTCTTCCATCTTCTCATGAAGGCCTTTTTCTATTCCTGGAATATATCCCTTTGAAATAGAGCCACCTTTTATAGCATTAACGAATTCATACTGTTTGCCTCTCTCGATAGGGTAAATCTCCAGCAATACCTTACCATATTGGCCATGACCTCCTGATTGTTTTTTATGAGCATATTCAACAATTCCACTTTTCTTTGTGATTGTCTCTCTGAAAGCAACCTTAGGAAGCTTAGTGTTGATTTTGATCTTTTGTTTCTCACAGACGGTATCAAGAATCAGCTGAAGATGTACATCTCCCATTCCTTTGATAATAGATTCTTTGGTCTCTTTATTGAATTCAGTTTTGAATGTTAGATCCTCTTCAGCAATCTTATGCAGGTAATCATTCAATTTATCTTCACTCTTCTTATCATTTGTTGATATTGCAAGTGCGTAGATTGGATCTGGTAATGATAGTGGTTTGTATCTGAAATTCTGTTTTGCAGGATTTGCTAAAAGAGAGCAGTTGGTCTCACAGATGTTACTTTTTGCAAGAACACCAATATCACCAGCTGAGAGAAATGGTGTTTCAATGAGATTCTTACCAACAGCTCTGTATAATTTCGTGATTCTCTCTTTTTTATTTATAGCAGGATTTGTCAGTTCAGTTTCTCCTTCTTTTATGCAACCTGAACCAACTTTTATGTAGCTCAATTTACCACTGTACTGATCAATTGTTGTTTTAAATACATATGCAGAAGCATCGCCTTCATCGCTAATCAGCATATCTTCTCTCTCACCTTCTTTGTTAGTTATCCACTCAACCTGTCCTAGAGGTTTTGGGAAGTTGTGAGCTATGAAGTTAAGAAGTGAGATGATTCCGGAACCTTTCAAAGTAGATCCGCAGAAAACAGGTACAACTCTATTTGCTGCTAGTCCTAATTTCAGACCCTGTCTGATATCATGAGCATCAAGTGTTCCATCATTAAAGAATTTCTCTATCAATGCATCATCACCTTCTGCCGCATATTCAATTAACTGTTCTCTATATTTTTCTTCGATTTCTTTATATTCTTCAGGTATCTCACCAATTGTCTCTTTTTCATTGTTGTCATGGTAAAAATACGCTTTATTTTCTATTAGATTGATTATTCCTTTGAATTCTGTATCTTGCCCCATCGGAATAAAAGTTGGAACAAAAGTTGCCTCAAAGTGATCTCTGAGATCATCGATGACCTTTGTAAAATCTGCTCTCTCACTGTCCATTTTATTGATGAACACAGCACGAGGTTTGTTTCTGCCATCAAGTCGACGCCAAAGTTTTATGGTTTCAATTTGAGCTCCGTCTTTAGCATCTACCATCATAATTGAAGCTTCTGTAGCCCTAAAGCCACAAATTGCCTCTCCGATGAATCCTGCATAACCGGGAGTGTCGAGGAAGTTTAAATGTTTTTCATCCCATTTTACATGGGCCAAACTGGTATGAACAGAAATCATTTTTTTGATTTCTTCTTCTGTAAAGTCACTAGTTGTTTTTCCGCTTTCAATGGTTTCCGGTTTGGCAATGGCCCCACTGTAATAGAGCATCTGCTCCATTAACGAGGTTTTACCCGTACCGTTATGCCCCACGATAGCTACATTTCTAAGGTCAGTACTTGTAACGCTCATAATTCCTCCTTTTGTTCATAAGAACAATACGCGTATAACTATGTATATGGTAAGCCCTCTTATAGTAATCTGTCAAATTGTTTTTTGATGCAAACAACTCAGGGGGCAGTTATATAGGAGTGTTTTGTATAAAAAGTATAAATTGAGTATGGGCTATTTGTTGCAACACAACGAATTAAAATCAATAAAAAATATATTGAAATTAAATATTGTTTATTATGAATATGTTCTAATATTTACATTTGCTAACTAATAAGTTGAAAAAGGATAAAAGTTGTAATTGGTTTGTGTTTCATTTTTTTGAATGCTATGAATCGAAATAAAAAAACAGGATTCATTTCTGAATCCTGTCGTATCATATATTGAAAATAGTATTTAATTATTGTTGTTTAAAATCTCATCAATTTTATCAGATAAAGCTGCTTTCAAAGTTATTGCAAGCTGAGCATCAGAGTTAGATTTTTTAGTTATCTTCTCTCCTCGTTCAACAAACAAAGACCATTCTGGCGCTTCAAGAGCATCTGCAATTTTACTGATGTTGATAAAAGAAGGGGACTTCCTTCCAATCTCAATCTCAGTTATAAAAGAAGTGGATACTCCAACCTTGCTTGCCAATTCACATTGTGTCAAACCAAGCTTTTTCCTTCTTTCTTTCATGTTCCTTGCAAATATTTCCTGTAATTTTATACCATCTCTCATAAAGCTCTTCCTTAATTAACGAGAAGTTTTAGGAGCAAAGTGATCAAATTCCATAGAGAAAGTTCCTCTTCCTTGAGTAGAAGATCTAAGAACTGTTGAATAACCAAACATCTTAGATAGAGGAGATTCTGCTATTATATGATCAGCTGAAGTTCGAGATTCAATGCTGTTTACAAGACCACCACGACTTGTGAGGCCACCAATTACATCACCATCATATTGAGTTGGAACAACAATTATGACCTTCATAATAGGTTCCATCAGAACAGGTCCTGCAGTTTGACAGACTTTATCGAAACACATTGCTGCACAAGCTTCAAAAGCAAAGTTACTTGCAGTCAATTCATTGTAATCAATTGAATCAACAGTAACTTCCATATCACAGATTTCATATCCAAATTTTATACCAGATGTGAAGCTGTTTTTGATTCCACTTTCAATGGCAGAGATGATCTCTTCTGGAATTCCACGAGTATTTGCTTTCATAATCAAAGTGTTGTCTGATCCAGATGGAAGAGGTCTGACAGTAATAGAAATTCCAGCTTCATTCTCTTTACCAGCAAGTACTTTAGAGAATTTTTCGCTACCACTCTTTGTTTCTGTAATGGATTCACGATATGTAACTTGAGGATTACCAACGTGAGCTGCTATTCCCATTTCTTTTGTCAAACGAGTTACAAGAACATCAAGGTGCAATTCTCCCATTCCACTTATTACAAGCTGTCCAGTCTCACTGTCATCTTTGTATGAGAAAGTAGGGTCTTCCATAGCAAGCTGTTCAAGGCCTTTTTTAAGTTTTGCACTATCACTCTGTGTGTTTGGCTCAATAGCTATTGTTATTACAGGAGTTGGGAAATGCATCTCTTCCAAAAGAATTTTTTCACTTTCGTTGGATAATGTATTACCTGTTTGGATGTTTTTGAAACCTACGATAACACCGATATCACCAGCATTGAGTTCACTCAAATCCTGTGTTCTATCTGCATGCATTCTAAGAATTCTTCCAATTCTTTCTTTTTTCTTTTTGTTAACATTGTAAATTGTTGAACCTTTTTTCAAAGTTCCACGATATACTCTGACAAAACTCAAAGGACCAGCTTCTTTATCAACCTGGATTTTGAAAATCAATGCTAAAGGATTTGCGTTTTCTTTATGAAGAATCTGTATCTCGTTTCCTTTTTTGTCTGTTCCATAAACTGTGGTAATTTCATCAGGAGAAGGCAAGAAGTCAATAACACCATCAAGAACTGTTTGAACACCAATATTTTTCAAAGATGATCCAACAAAGATTGGAAGTAATTCTCTCTGTAATGTTCCCTCTCTCAAAGCTTTTTTGATTTTTTCAGCAGGAATTTCCTCTTCATTGAAGAACATATCCATGATCTCTTCATCATAAGCTGAAGCTTTATCAATTAGATTTTCTCTCCATTCAGAAGCTAAATCCATCATATCTTCAGGAATCTCTGATTCAATAATTGTCTCACCTTGATCTTCTTTGCTGAAAGTGAGCTTTTTCATCTTCAGTAAGTCGATGATTCCAGAGAAATCATTTTCTGAGCCAATAGGTAGGAAAAGAGGAACTGGATTTGCATGAAGTTGTTTTTCAATTTCTTCAATTGCACTGTAGAAATTAGCGCCAAGTCTATCCATTTTGTTTATGAAGCCAATTCTTGGAACTTTATAAGTATCTGCTTGTCTCCAAACAGTTTCTGTTTGAGGTTCAACTCCACCAACTGCACAGAACACACCAACAGCACCATCAAGTACTCTTAGTGATCTCTCTACTTCTGCTGTGAAATCTACATGTCCTGGAGTATCAATTATGTTAATTTGGTGATCTTGCCAAAAACATGTAATCGCTGCACTAGCTATGGTGATACCTCTATCTTGTTCCTGTTCCATCCAGTCCATGGTTGCATTACCATTATCAACTTCACCGATACGGTGGTTTTCTCCAGTGTAGTAAAGCATTCTTTCTGTTGTGGTAGTTTTACCAGCATCTATATGGGCCATAATCCCTATATTACGTGTTGTTTTAACGTTCATGATAATTCCTTTGTGTTATTTCATCGTGATATTAACAGTTTTATAAATTTATTGCAATGTAAATACTCGTCATATGTATCGCTAAAAAAGGTGCATAAAATTGGTAATTTCTTATTAATAAATAAGTTATCTTAGTGTATATTAAAAAGGATACTGCTAGTAGTAACTTAACTATAATAAGATAAGATTATTTTATGTTAGCGTCAATTAATTATATTAAATAATAGCTTGTTTTACTCAAAATAGGGATGCATTACGCATCCCTCATGATTTTATTAGAGTAATCTTTTTAGTTTTTTCATTTTGCCCTTGTACGGAGGATTCCTCAGTTTAATATTGAAAAAGAAATATCTTTTTAATATTGATTTGGAATGAGAGAAGGACTCAAGTCCTTTCATTCCATGGTATGAGCCCATACCACTGTCTCCAATTCCACCAAAAGGTAGGTGAGAACAGGAAAGATGAACAACACAATCATTTATGCATCCACCACCAAAAATCAATTTTTCTTCATAAACTTGCTTTTGACTTCTATTGTTTGTGAATAAATAACAGGCCAGAGGATGAGGACGTCCTTGAATGAAACTTACAGCCTCTTCAAAAGAATCAACATTTATGATTGGTAAAATTGGTCCGAATATTTCATCACTCATCAGTTCAGAATCGTTATCTGTAGCCACCATAATTGATGGAGCTATCTTCATTTTTTCACTATCAAATTGACCACCATGGGCAAGAGTTCCCATCTTGAGCAAATTAACAAGTCTGTTGTAATGTTTTTCATTTATGATCTTTGGGTATTCGTCATTTCCTACAGGATTAGAGCCATACATCTTTATGATCTCAGATTTGAGTGATGTGATGAGATTCATTGTTACATCCTTATGACAAAGAATGTAATCAGGGGCAACGCATGTTTGTCCTGAGTTCAGATATTTTCCCCATGCCAATCTTTCAGCTGTTAATTTTATATTAGCTGATTTATCTACATAGACTGGACTTTTCCCTCCAAGTTCCAAAGCGACAGGAGTTAGATATTTAGAAGCCTTCTCCATAACGATGTGCCCAATGGTGGGGGAACCTGTGAAGAAAATGAAATCAAACTTTTCATCAAGAAGCTGTTGATTCACCTCAGAGCCACCTTCAAAAACAGTGACATATTTATCATCAAAGGTATCTTGAATCATGGTTTTGATAATTTTGCTTGTGTTGCTGCTGTAACGAGATGGTTTTAAAATTGCACAATTGCCTGCAGCAATTGCAGCTACAAGAGGCGAGAGCGTCAATTGAACAGGATAATTCCATGGACTCATAATCAATACAAGCCCCAGTGGGTTGTTGATTCTGTAACTTTTACTTGGAAAATGTATTATGGGAGATGGAACTTTCTTTTTCTTCATGAATCTTTTCAGATTTTTCTGAGCAAAAGAAAGCTCGCTTTTAACCATGGATATTTCAGACATATAGGACTCTTCAGGGCTTTTACGTAGGTCGCTGTAAAGAGCCTTTTCAAGAGGTTTTTCCCATTTTATCAATGCTTGACTGAATAGTTCTAGATTTCTCTTTCTAAATCGATAGTCTAAGGTTGCACCGCTTTCAAAATACTTGCGCATCTTTTTATTTTGGTCTGAAATTGGTTTCATAATAATTCCCTTACAGTAGTTCTGTTTCTAACAACCTCTCAAATGAATCAGAATCTTCAGTATATTGATAGAATGTCTTGATGCTTTCAAGGTCTAAATATCTTGCTGTAATTCTGCAATCATAAGTGGTGTCCAGTTCTTTATTGAATTCATTCAACATACTCCAAGATCTACCATCTAATGGTTGAGTGCTTGTTGTAATCATTGTCATTGATATGTGGTAATCTTTGTCATATAGAGCTTTTTCAAATAAAGCATTTTGACTCATCTTGGGATGTTTTGGATGGAAACATTCTTTAGGGTAATTTACAAAATCTTTAATAACTTGATCTGGAATTGTGTAATTCGCAGGTAAGAAATATGTAGCTAATAAAATGATATGCTTCTCACTCTCACAATGTAGTAGTGTTGTGAAGAATTTGAGAGGGCACACAAATCGAA
The DNA here is from genome assembly GCA_041595335.1 of Sphaerochaetaceae bacterium. Taxonomy (GTDB): domain Bacteria; phylum Spirochaetota; class Spirochaetia; order Sphaerochaetales; family Sphaerochaetaceae; genus Pleomorphochaeta. Next base: position 3,011 of record JBFHKM010000040.1, on the reverse strand, counting down.
GTTTTTCTAGTGGATAATCAGATACATTTTCGATGCAATGTTGAACAAACCAATTTGAAAAAAATACATCATACGATACTCTTGGTTTTTCTTTGTGCTTTTCGTACATCTCCTGTTCTATTGCTTGATACAATTGTGTTGTTGTCATAAGTTACTCCTAAATATTTATAAAATTATAATAATATAAGTTTGGCAATGTTTCAATCAAAAATAGTCTATTTATTACAGATTAGTTAAAAAACGGATGATTCTTTTTATAAATATAGAATTTTAGGCATTTTTTAGCTAATTATTCATATTTATGCAATGTTAAAAGTTTGTAGAAGAGATTTTGACTTTCTGATTTATGAGAAATTTTTTTAATATATGGCATAAACTGCTATTTTAGAGTTTTTAATTTTTAATTCAGTTATTACAGTAAATAATTAATAATTTTTTTGATGAATAAAAAAATTAAACTCTTTATATATATAGGCTGATGGAAAACTCTTTTAGGTATGGCATATTTAACTGAAAATTTTTCATTTTTTATGTGATATTTAAGTTAATTATGAAATGAACACTGTGTTTAAGAATAGAATTTATAATTTTGTAAGGATCTCTTTCATAGAAATTGAGAAATTTGTTTTGTGTATATCCTATTTTATGAAGTAAATCATGCTTTCAAGAAAAGTATATTTTTCTGCATTTATACCTACAAATTACAGGAATTATAATGGCTAAAATTGAAGGTTTTTGGGGTGCAAAATTACTTATTTTGATATGTTTTTTTTGTAATCTGAGTTTTATATAAATCTTTTACCAATAAGAAATTAATATATAAAAATTCGATAAAGTTAATAATTTATTAATTATTTTGTTCTTTTTTCTTTAAAAGTAGTTGACGAGTTAGGCTCACTTTTGATATATTCTGAGTCGTTGCAAGGGCTGCTAGCTCAGTAGGTAGAGCAACGCCCTTTTAAGGCGTGGGTCAATGGTTCGAATCCATTGCAGCTCATCTCTTGTAATATGTCTTCGTCGTCTAGTGGTTAGGACACCGGGTTTTCATCCCGGCAACACGAGTTCAATTCTCGTCGAAGATGCTTTCCAGTACTTAGGTACTGGATTTTTTTTGCTCTTTTTGTATTTTGAACTTCAAATTTAAGAAACTCTGTTTTTGTAAAAGGATTCTGAAAGTGTCTCTTTATTCTTTCTCTTACTATTAAGTGGATCAGTATATTGGCAGCAGCTTGCAACAAAAACAAATATTGTAGACTTTTGGATAACTTAAGGTATGTATTGAACAATTTAAATTTGGGCAGTTCTTCTGTAATTATTTTTATTAAAATAAAAGAGATGTTTTTATCTCTGCATTGAAATATAAATTGACTGAATTTTAAATGTACCAACTCGTTGAAAGAGTTTGGATATCAAATGTGAATATAAACTAAATCCTTCAATCATTTTAAATATCACTTAGTACTAAATAAGTAGGTAATAGTAGAATGTTTAGAAAAATCTTAAAAAATGAAAAACAAAAATACATTCTTAAATTATATGTGCTATAATATTAAAGTTATTGATATTTATTCTTTTAAAAAAAATGTATTTGACATGTGATGATCTTGTTAGATGCTGATTGGAATAAATTTGATATTTATGCATCAAAGATGTTCTTATATTATAAATAATTATTTAATTTGATGTTTTTTCCAATAATGTTCTGAATAACTGTTGACGCTAATCTGTAGTTTTGATATATTCAGAATCGTTGCAAGGGCTGCTAGCTCAGTAGGTAGAGCAACGCCCTTTTAAGGCGTGGGTCAATGGTTCGAATCCATTGCAGCTCATCTCTTGCATATGTCTTCGTCGTCTAGTGGTTAGGACACCGGGTTTTCATCCCGGCAACACGAGTTCAATTCTCGTCGAAGATGCTCTCCAGTACTTTAGTACTGGTTTTTTTTGTCTTTTTTTTGAAAATTTCTCCAAACTTATATCTTTTTTGTAGTTTTGCTCTAAGTTTTGATGTAGTATTTTCCCACTACAAAAAAATTGAGGGAGAAAATATATGTCTGAAACAATTAGAATAATTACCACAGGTGGTACTTTTGATAAGCAATACAATCCAATAGAGGGACAGCTCACTTTTAATGAATCTCATCTACCTGGAATTATTGCAGATTCTAGATGCACTACCAATATAATACTTGAAGGACCTCTGGCTGTTGACTCATTGTATATGAGTGAACAAGAAAGAGAGGGAATTGTAGATAGGATACTGCTCAGTACTGAAGATGATGTAATTGTTATTCACGGAACTGATACCATGACCAATACCGCTGAGTTATGCAAGAAGAATATGAAGAAGGATGATCGACATACTGTTGTATTCACAGGAGCAATGGTTCCTTATGCTCTTCGTAATAGTGATGCGGTCTATAATCTTGGTTGTGCACAGATGGCTGTTCAACTTCTGCCACCTGGAGTTTATGTGGTTATGAATGGTCGAGTGTTCGAAGCTGGCCATGTATTCAAAGATAAGACTAGAGGATTGTTTTTAGAAAAATAAAAATGGTATCTACGAATTTAGTGCAATTCTTCAATTAACATCTTTAAATGACCTTTTTGAGTGCAATGCTGTAAAAACAACCACCAAATAGAAGAATAATTTTTTTTTAATTGAAGGTAAACTCAAAAAACTTACTTTAATTTGTTTACCTAAATAATGTTAACCCACATCCATGAATATGTTTTTATCGGTAAAGTGAAATTTCGGATAAAAAAGTTAGAATTTGGGTTGACTCATGAAGGGATAATAATGTATTTTACATGAGTGCTTCGAACAGAGGTACTAAATAATTAACACTTAGTGATAAGAATAGATTGTTGAAGTTTATTGAAATTTAGAGCGATAGGAAAGAGAAGAAAAAAGAAAGCAAACCGTCAATTTTCAGAGATGAATATTGAGAGGGCTTTCTGTCAATTCAAAAAATAAGAACTAGAATAAGAAATTAAGCTAGGTTCTTCTGAGT
>JBFHKM010000039.1:0-20973 GCA_041595335.1 Sphaerochaetaceae bacterium | reverse complement strand
TAAACATTCCTATTTATGGTATAAATGTACAATCGACAAATCATTTTCAATTTGGTATTTTTCTAATAACAAAAGAAGCATTCGGTATTTTAACGTATAAATTACTACGTAAAAGAAATTTAAACATTGCATTTTAAATTTCTGGAGTTTTGTATGTTAATGAAAAGATTCAATTTTATAAATATAATTGCTGTTTCAGGCGATTATCTTGAAATGAATTTCAAGCATGGAATCACCATGCACGGTAAAAGAGCTGCCTTAATAGCTGTGGATATTGCAAAGACAATGAATTTCAGTGAAGATGATATATCGGACCTTCGAGTTCTGACTCTCCTTCATGATTACGGAATAAATAAAAGTACATATCAAAAGATGCGTCTTCATGGAAGAGACTCAATTGAAGAGGATATCTCCCACTGCATTGAAGGTGAAGCTCTGATTCCAAGATGTCTTCTGTACACATATCGTCCCAACATAATACTCTACAGCCATGAAAAATTTGATGGTTCAGGTTTCTTCGGCCTCAACGGATCAGGCATACCTCTTTTCTCTCAAATTATAAAACTTTCAAGCGATGTTGAGATGTTATACAGAAGAGGAAAGACACCATCTCAAATCATTGAATCTGTAGAAGCTGGAATTGCTACAAAATACTCTCCAGAGCTTGTTGAGATCTTCAAAAAGACTCAGGAGAAAGTTGCCTTCTACCTATCTCTTCATTTGGATAACATCAACCTTGAGATAAAGAGCTCAATAACAGATGATGAGTTTGAAATGAGCTACTCTCTCATGGAGCAGATGTGCAATATCCTTGAAGCAGCTGTAAATGCCAAATCACCATTCACATTCAAGCATTCAAAAAATGTATCAGCACTTGCTCATTCAATGAGCAGATACTACAAATTTGATGAAGATAAATCAAAACAATTCTGCATTGCTGCAAAACTCCATGATATTGGAAAATTGACAGTACCCGATTGCATAATAGATAAGAAAGGTCCCTTGACTGATGAAGAATTCTCCAAGGTCAAGCAGCATCCCTATTACACTTCCAAACTTCTGAAGGAATCGGATGTACTAGAAAATATATCCAAGTGGGCATCTCAGCATCATGAAAAACTGAATGGCTCTGGGTATCCATATGGTCTCAGCGAGAGAGATCTATGCTTTGAGTCTCAGTTGATGAGTGTCCTTGATATATTTGAAGCTCTAACCGATAACAGGCCTTACAGAAAGGCACTGCCTATGAAGGAGGTTCACAGCATCATGAATTCTATGGTAGATCGTGGTGAGTTGAATGGAAGGATTGTAAGAGATACTCTCAACATGTTCTCATCAAATACAGATGCATATAAGATGGAGCATTTTTGTTCATAAGAGGTTTGCTTCAAACAAAAATACTCCAAATAAGTTTTAAACTTTTGAATACTTTATTGCATGAGTTGGGCACTCATTGATTGCTTTTTTGAGTTTCTGTTTATCAACTTGAGAGATATCCATGAGCCTAACATGTGCTTTCTTCTTCTCAAATTCAAACAGTTCAGGATAACCACGACTGCACATTGAGCAGCCCATGCATGCGCTTTCATTGATTGATACGCCTTTCTGCTGCATGTCTTCTTCCAAAATAATATCCTCATCACTCACAATTTTTGATGCAATGAATGCCAAGATTATTATTGATAATACAGTCAAAATCCATCTGATGAGCATGAACTGTGGTCCAAGAAACTTGACCTCATTGACGAGCATTGGAACCTTGATGACAGCCCAGCTGCTCAATATGATCACTACATTTCTAACTGACGCACCTTTTTTAAGTAGCATCACACCAATTGGAAATGCTGCATATATTGGACCTGCTGATAGACTTCCAAGCATGAAGGAGAACACAGTTCCCTTGAATCCTGAATTCTTTCCAAGATTCTTAACAATGGTATCCTTTGGCATCCAGAGGTCAAAAAGTGCTGTTAAAACAAGTACAACAGGCATTATTGATAGCAGTTCCTTGAAATAGTATATGCTATTTGATAGACCCAAAAGGCCAATATCTGATTTGAATATGAATGTTACAATGTAAGCGAGAATTACAAATGTAAGGAATTTATTCTCTTTAAGTTTTGTTAAAATTTTCATTATAGTATCACTCCCATTATCAAGCTGATGATTATTGCAAATGCAAAGCTCAGAACATTACGAGTCAGTGCAAATTTTGTTCCAAAAGCTTTTCTCTCAATTGGAAATGTAACAATTCCAACCATTGTCAGTGTTGTCAAAAAAGCAACAGCAGGAACTATTGATATGCTTGCATCAACAAGTGTTCCAACAAGAGGGAATGCAACAAATGCAGGTATGATTGTTATTGTACCAAACAGTGCTGCTGCAAATGTTGAGATCATTATGTTCTTCTCAGCAACATAACCTGCTATCTTATCGGGTGGAAGATAGGCCAATATCAAACCAATAAGAAGGATTGCAACAATCAGACCTGATGCCATTCCTTTTCCCATCTTGAGGGCTTTCTTCGCCGCCCCTTTCGTACTCTTCTTGTCTTTCTTAAATGAAACAATTAAAAAGATTGCAGTTACAATCCAAATAATAACGGTAAATATATCCATGTCGTCTCCTAGATAAAGAGAGAATAGTGCATGCTGTGTCATGCAAATAGTCACCAAGGAGTCTTTTTGATATTTTTTTTTTGATATATAGTGTGTACATGGATAAAGATGAAAAAAAGCAGATAATAAACAGCTACTCTCGATTCAAACTATTCAGCAAGGAAGTCCAATCAAAGATACTTGAGGGTGGTAAGGTCAAGAAATACAACTCAAATCAAGTGATTCGAGAGAAAGGAAGCGTCTGCTCATCAATTGATATAGTTATATCTGGTACTCTGAACTCTTTCACATTGAGTGAGAGTGGTACTGAAAATGTCATATTCAATTTTGAGAGAGGTTCAATTCTTGGAGGCAATCTTCTATTCTCTCCATCTCCAATCTATCCCATGACGATATTCTGCAAGAAGGATTGCACCACACTGAATCTATCAAGAGACCTCATCATTGATCTTTTGAATGACAGAGAGTTTGCAATATTTTTCATTGCAATGATCTCCAAAAATGCACAGTCACTGAACAAGAAAGTACTCACTTACACTCAAAACACCTTGAGAGAGAACATAATAGAATACATACAGGAGCTCATTGTGATACAGAGGTCCAATACAGTAAAACTGCAGATCACAAAAGCAGAGCTTGCAACATTGTTTGGTGTTCAACGTCAGTCATTATTTAGAGAGCTCAAAAAGATGAATGATGAGGGAATAATCACCACTCACAACAAAGAGATAACCCTTCTTTAAATTAATTTTAAATTATATATGATAAACAGTTTTGTTGTTGTATCTAGTGTGATATATTTATTTTTATGAATAATGAAACTTTTGATATCTGGTTTACAGAAGATGGATATGCTCTATCAGGAAATAATGAATGGGTCATAAAACTTCAAAAGAAGCCTGTAGATAACTTATTTGAATACCTCAGATGCACTGATAGAATCAATGATCTATCTCTTGATTTTTTGATTTTATTTGCAAAAGATTTTCTCAAAAAAGTTCAATCAATGGATATTTTATATCTTGAAACGAAAACTAAAATAGAATTAGAGGAAGAATATAAAAACAGAATCATTTCTTCCATTCCACTTTCACCAGGTTCTGAGTATATAAATGAAGACTGGATTGAAAGCATGTGGCTAAAAATGGAAAGTTGGTGCTACAGAACTCTTGGAGAATTCAAAGGTTCTATTGAATCCTGTCTTTCTTCCTATTTACCTTCTTTTAATATTGCAGATAGAGCATATTTTCACCTAGTTGAAACAGATAGCAGTGAGTACCCTTTTGGATTTCTTACAAGCTACACAACAAAGGTAAACAATCAGATAAAACACATGCCATTATCATATGCACTGGAAGAATACAAAGATAATGAAAAAGAACTGCTTCATCTCCTATCTATGATTTTTAAAGCCAGTAATAAATGTGATGCACTCTCAAACATCATAGAAGAAGGCCAGATATTTGAGCCAACATACTTAACTTCAGATGAAGCCTATGACTTATTGAAAAATTCGGATTTTTTTGGGGAATGTGGAATTGGATTTAGATTTCCAACATGGTGGAAAAGACGAAATCAGACACATATAAAAGCCAATATAGGTGAAAACTTGAACAGTGAATTTGGAATGGAGTCACTTCTATCAGTAAAACTTAACTTCGTAATTGATAATGAAACACTAAGTAAAGAAGAACTTGAAGAGCTCTTGAATATGCAGGAAGGACTTGTAAAGTTTAAAAACAAATGGATTGAAATAAATCATAAAAAGCTGCAGGTTCTTTTAGATAGATATCAACAATTTATAGAGAATACTGGAAATGAAATTACTTTCAATGATTATCTGAAGATGCAAAGAGATGAAAAAGAAGATGAAAATTCCAATTATCTTATATTTGAACATGGACAATGGCTTGAATCTTTCAGTTCCCACAAAGTGGTTAAAGAACAAACTCTTGAATTATCAAATAATTTTCATGGAAAACTCAGACATTATCAAGAAACTGGAGTTAACTGGTTATATAGCATGATGAGAGGAGGATTTGGAACATGTCTAGCTGATGATATGGGGCTTGGTAAGACAATACAGATACTTGCAATTTTACAGACAATGTTTGAAAGGAATTATCTTACAAACACTCTTTTGATAGTTCCTTCCTCACTAATTGGAAACTGGAGCAATGAAAAAGATAAATTCACTCCAAATCTTCCTTTATTTGTCTTAAATCAAACAGAAAAGAAACTTCAAGAAATGGATTTTGATCAACCAGGACTTTATATAACTACATACAAACTTGCATCTTTAAGAGAATCCATCAATCAGAAGCACTGGGATTTAGTGATTCTTGATGAAGCTCAAGCCATCAAAAATCCAAACACAAAAAGATCTAAAATCATAAAAGGCATTGAAACAGATAAAAGAATTGCAATGACAGGAACTCCAATTGAGAACTCATTGGTAGATTTGTGGTCCTTATTTGATTTCATAAATCCAGGTCTTCTTGGAAGCCAAAAAGAATTTGGAAATATAATAAAAAAGACAGCTGAAAATCCAAACATATACAGAAGTTTGAGAAATATAACACAACCTTTCATTATGAGACGTCTGAAAACAGACAGATCAATAATTACTGATCTTCCTAAAAAGATTGAAACAGACATGTATATACCACTATCAACCAAACAGATAACTCTCTACCGAAGGTTGATAAAAAGTGTCACTGAGAAATTAGATAACAAAGACTCTGATGCTATATCTACAAAAGGCCTTGTACTTTCTACAATTTTGAGGAGCAAGCAAATATGCAATCACCCAAGTCAGTTCTTAAAAAGTGAAGAATTCAAAGAAGTTGACAGTGGTAAATTTCTGGCCTTGAAACAATTGGTCGAAATCATAAAAGAAAAACATGAAAGAATGCTGGTGTTCACTCAATATAGGACAATGATCAATCCGCTAAATGATTATTTAGAATCATTGTTTGGATATGAGGGACTATCAATTGATGGCAGCATTTCAACTGAAGAAAGATCAAGGCGTGTAGATATGTTCAATAGCGACACATACCATCCTTTCATGGTCATAACAATAAAATCAGGTGGAACAGGCTTAAATCTAACAAGAGCAAACCATGTTGTTCACTTTGATCGATGGTGGAATCCTTCAGTAGAGAATCAAGCAACAGACAGGGCATTTAGAATTGGACAGAAAAAAGTTGTCAATGTTTATAAATTCACATGCAAGGGGACAATAGAAGATAAAATCAATGATATAATCAACAGCAAAAAGTCTCTTTCGACAGCAGTAATTGGACAATCTGAGCAATCGGCACTTTCCATGATAACTCAATTAGATACAGAAAAGCTCAAAGAGTTCTTTTCTTACTCAGGAGATGAATAAATTATGAATAGATATTTTGAACATTATTCTCAGATGAATATGGAAGATCTCAGATTGAAGTCCCAAAGAAACAATAAAAAAGGTTACAATGCTGTACATATTGATGGCAAAAAAATAGCTAAAACCTGGTGGGGTGAAAAATGGTGTGAGAATCTAGAAAACTATGCAGACTATGACAGTCGACTTGGTAGAGGCAAGCGTTATGTAAGATCTGGTGCAGTGATTGATTTAAAAATAAAGGAGGGCTCAATAGACGCCCTTGTTCAAGGTTCTGGCATCAAGCCTTATAAAGTGAGCATTAAAATCGCTCCACTTTCCGAAAACAAGAAAAAAGAAATACTTGAAATTGCAACAAATAAAATAGATAATTTAGATAGTCTTGCATCAGGGGATTTCCCTATAGATTTAGCTGAAACATTTTTGAATCCATATCAAGGGATATTTCCATCTCCCGATGAAATAACAATAAATTGCAACTGTCCTGACTGGGCAGTTATGTGCAAACATGCTGCTGCTGTGCTTTATGGAGTTGGAGCCAAACTTGATGAAGATCCTCTTATGTTCTTTCTGCTCCGTTCTATTGATTTTAATTTATTTATCAAGAAATCAATCGAAGAGAAGCAAAACTTAATGTTCAAGAATCTTAAAAAAGAAAATCCACGCTTGATTCCACGAGATAAAGCAAAAGTATTTTTTGGATTTTAAAGTACAGCATCCCAAAATAAAACCTCAACATCACTGTTGAGGTTCACTGCATTCTTTTGAATTTTATAATTCCCAGCTATTCACTTTTGTGCTTGCTGCAATGTTTGTTTTCAATTCAGGAGTTATTGTATGAGGACTGTTATGTGTTTCATCAGCAACTTCCTTCTTCTTTTTTTCAGGTCTGACTGCATCAGGCAATTTCTCTCTTGCAACAGATAGCATCAATTTTATTCTATTTTCCTGGTTAACTTTTGCAGTTGATGGATCATAGTCAATTGGAACGATGTTTATATCTGGTTCCTTAGCTGTTATTGATCTGATTGCACCCTTTGCTACAATATGGTTTGGAAGACATCCAAAAGGCTGTGCACATACAATATTAGGATAACCTAGTTCATTCAATTCCATAATCTCAGCAGAAAGCAACCAGCCCTCTCCCATCTTTACGCCATGATCAATTATACCTTTTGAGAGAGTCTTCTCATGTCTGAAACCTTCTGGTAAGACAAACTTATCAGTGACTTCAGCAACAGTTCTGTACATCATAGTTTCTGTGCTGATTAGAAAACTGGTTATTGCATTTCTTATTGGGAACTGAGCCTTTCGCTTGAATCCACCATAATACTCTTTATCAAAACGTGCATTCTCCATGCTGTATAGGAAGTAACCCAGAAGTCCTGGAATCATTACCTCACAGCCCTCTTCTTCCAAGAAGTCCTGAAGATGGTTGTTTCCAAGAGGTGCAAATTTGATGTAGATCTCACCAACAACACCAACTTTGATCTTTTTGATGTCCTTAGTTTGAATTGCAGCAAAATCTCTTGCAATATCACGGATGTTACCAGCTAGAGCTGTACCAAAGTATCCACTGTTATTTGCGAACTTCTTAGCTAACTTATGTGTCCAGCTGTCAATGAGAGCATTTGTCTCACCTTTGTTGACCTCATAAGGTCTTGTTTGGTTACCAAGCAATGCAATGATATCGCCATACTCAATAGCAGCTACAGATTGAAGAAGCATCTTTGTTGTGAATTTGAATCCTGGATTGTCTTCAAGTCCAAAGTTCAAAGAAACAACAGGGATGTATGCCATCTCAGCTTTTACAAGAGCTTTTCTCAATAGATATATGTAGTTACTTGCACGACAACCACCACCTGTTTGTGTGATCACCAAAGCAACTTTCTTCTTATCATATTTACCTGATTTCAAGGCATCAATCATCTGTCCAATAACGAGCTGTGCTGGGTAGCACATATCATTGTGTACATATTTAAGACCTTCAGCTATTACGTTCGAACTCTCGTTCTGAAGCAATTCAGCTTTATATCCAAAATTTACAAAAATTTCACGAATAATTTTAAAATGTGTAGGGAGCATATTAGGGAGAAGCAATGTATGCGTCTTCTTCATCTCTTTAGTAAATAATACACGTGGTATTTCTTGTTCTGACATTATTTATCTCTCCTCCTTCAAGGCTTCGAGTAAACTTCTAACTCTAATTCTAACAGATCCTAGGTTTGCAATCTCATCAATTTTAACCTGGGTATAAATCTTACCTTTCTCTGATAATATAGATTTTACCTCATCTGTTGTTACTGCGTCTAGACCACACCCAAATGATACAAATTGAATTACATTCATATCTGGTTGAGTTGTTACAAATCTAGCAGCATCATACATTCTAGCATGGTATGTCCATTGGTTCAGTACATTTCTATCCTCTTTTGGAACAAGTTTGGACAGAGAATCTTCTGTTACAACGCAACATCCAAGTTGCAACATCATGCTGTCTATACCATGACTCAATTCAGGATCAATATGATATGGACGACCACAGACTACCATTATTGGCATATTTTTGCTACGTGCTCTCTCAACAATAATCTTACCTTGATTTGATATCATCTCATGATAATCTTCAAGAGCTTTGTATGCAGCATTTGTTGCCTTCTTGATCTCTCTCTTGTTGAACTTACCCAATTCAGGAAGAATGTCTTGCATTCTTTCAACGAAGACCTTCTTGTTCTGAAGTGAAACAAATCCATCAACAAACTTGATCTCACCATTAACAATCTGCTCTGTGTTGTGCTTGATGAGCTCAGGATAATAAGCTACAAGAGGACAGTTGAAGTTGTTATCACCTTTATCTTCTGTAACATTATAAGAAGATGCAGGATAGAATATTGTCTTCAATCCCATATCAATCAATTCTTGGATGTGACCATGAACCAATTTAGCAGGATAGCATGCAGTATCACTTGGAATCTGAGCTTGTCCTTTGATATAAGTGAGTCTTGTGGACCATTCAGGAACCACAACCTCAAAGCCCAATTCGTCGAAGAATTTATGCCAGAAAGGCATCAATTCAACCATAGAAAGAGCTAAAGGTAAACCAATCTTTCCTCTTGTAGGATTCTCAATTGGTTTCAAGCTAGAAATGAACTGTCTCTTGAATTCATATAAGTTGTAGTTCTCTTTATCTTCAATGTAATGCTGAGGATTTACAAATCTCTCACATTTGTTACCACTTGTCATCCTGCGGTTATCATCAAATCTGTTGATTGTAAGCAAGCAGTTGTTTGTACAGCCCTTGCAGTGAGTTGTTGTGGTTTTATGGAAGAAAGTCTTGAGATGCTCTAAATCAACCAATGTTGTTGGAACATCTTCCTTCTCGTCCATATGTTTTGCATAGAGGGCACAACCAAATGCTCCCATGATACCAGCTTCTTTTGGTCGTGTTACATGTGTGTCCAACAGAAGTTCAAATGATCTCAATACAGCATCATTCAAAAAGGTTCCACCTTGAGTTACAATGTGCTGACCTAAATCTGAAGCACTGTTACATCTTATAACTTTATAAAGTGCATTCTTAACAACCGAGATTGAAAGACCTGCAAAAATATCTTCTACTTTAGCACCATCTTTTTGAGCCTGCTTAACAAGAGAGTTCATGAAAACAGTACAACGAGTACCAAGATCTACTGGAGCTCTTGATTTCATTGCAAGTTCTGTTGCTTCCTGTGGGGTATATCCCAAAGCATCAAAGAAGGTCTGTAGGAATGAACCACAGCCTGAACTGCATGCTTCATTCAAGAAAATATCATCAATTACATCATTTTCAATTTTGAAGCACTTGATGTCCTGTCCACCGATATCGATGATGAAGTCTGTTTTTGGATCAAAGTGCTTTGCTGCTCTGTAGTGAGCCATTGTCTCAACAACAGAATATTCCAGATTGAATGCAGATTTAACAAGCGCCTCACCATAACCGGTTGAGCAGCTCTTTTTGATTGTGATATCTGGATATTTTTCCATGAAGTCCATCAAGAACTCACGTGCAGCCTCTACAGGATCCCCTTTGTTTCCTTGGTACCTTGTGTAGAGAAGATTGTCATCCTTATCCATTATAATAAGCTTGATTGTTGTGGAACCACTGTCGATTCCAAGATAAGCATCACCTTTATAAGTAGAAGGATCTGTATATTTCAATGAAGAGTGAGAGTGTCTCTCTTTGAACTCTCTTACCTCTTCTTCATTGTTGAATAAAGGAGAGATTGCACTGTATTTACATCTCTTACCATCTTCCACCAACTCTTTTGCAACCACATCAAGGTCAAATTCCTCTTCTGCGCTGAAAGCTGTTCCAAGTGATACATAATATAAAGAGTGCTCAGGACAGAGGCCTTTCAAATTCAAGGTCTTATCAAAGCTATCTCGTAACTCACTCATGAAAGTCAGAGGACCACCAAGGTAAACAATGTTTCCTCTGATAGGACGACCTTGAGCAAGTCCACCAACTGTTTGGTTTGCAACTGATTCAAAAACAGAACGAGCGATATCACTCTTCTCAGCACCTTGGTTGAGTAGAGGTTGAACATCACCTTTTGCATAAACACCGCAGCGTGATGCAATTGCATATGTCTGAGTTGCTTTTTTGGATAGTTCATCTAATTTTTCAACAGGAACATCCATTAAGTTTGCCATCTGGTCAATGAAAGAACCTGTACCGCCAGCACATGTTCCATTCATTCTTACCTCAAGAGAGCCTTTTAAGAATAGGATCTTAGCATCTTCACCACCAAGCTCAATAACTACATCTGTGTCTGGAAGGTTTTCTAGAACTGCCACTCTTGTAGCATAAACTTCCTGTACGAATGGGATTTCAAGTCTATTTGCAGTTCCCATACCTGCTGAGCCTGACATGGCGAGGGCCACCTTGTTGTCCTTCAAATAAGGTTTCACCATTTCAAACAGTTCAATTGTTGTTTGCTGTATTTTTGAGAAGTGACGTTTGTAAGTTTCAAATAAAATGTTTTTGTCGTCATCAATTAATATACACTTGATTGTTGTTGATCCGATATCTAGTCCTAACTTCACAGTATCTCCTTTGCAGAAATGCACATTATATATGTATTGGTATAAGTAACAAATTCGATGCAATATTACATTTTCAAGATAATATTGATAATTTACCTCACTTACAAGTCCATGATAGGTAAGTGCAGATTTTCCCACATAGTTTAAAAATAATAAAAAGCCCGAGATAAGTAAATACTATCAATTTGGATAGTATTTCTATGTTTTTAATAGGAATTAAAATAACTTCTTTACATATCAATACTTATAATTTATTCGATTCAATACCACCATATTTATTATAAAAAAATTGTTAAAAAAAATAATTATGTTGCAAAATAAAATATCCACAAACTGACAGTTATGAGTGACTTTACACACCACAAAAACACATTGGAATATAACCTATTTGTATCTTAAGATAGATATTTGATCTAATTTTGTTACAAAATATCATATCACACAACCACAAAGAACAGAATCAATTCAAACAGCACAAGCCAAATTACTATATTTGTTATAAATTGTTGACACAAACAGATTCTTTCAATATCATCATTTTGTCTAAATATCTCGCACATTTGAGATATTTTTTTCAATAAATACAAACTTGGGATATTTCAAATAAATTCAAAAGTAGACTCGTTTCTGCATATTCTGTTGTTTTTATGAAAACTCATATTTCATTATCAAATAAAAAATTATTCTTTTGATAATGATAAATTTCCTTATATTTATTGCATAAAAATACATTAATTTCAAAATTATATGGTTTTTTCGTATATTTTTCTGATTGACAAAAAAAAAGAGAAAAACTATCCTACGGCATAATATTTAATATTTTATGCTACTTAAGACATATTATTAAAGAGAAGGTTTGAATTATCGAAGGAGAATCATATGAAAAAAAAATTCACAAAGATTGCTACATCTGTGTTAGCAATATCGCTTCTATTCTCTCTCACTTCATGTGGGAATAAAGAGACAGCTCCAAGTACCGACGACAAAGCTGCAGGTACAGAACAAACTGCTGCAAAGAAATATACATACAGCGTAATTGATTCATCACCATCAACATGGAGTCCTACTGACTGGACAGTCAACAGTGAGTCCACAATCATGAGTTACACAAGAATGGGACTTTATGATTTTGTAATGAATGAAAATAAAGACGGATACAATGTTGTACCTGAAATGGCAGCTGAACTTCCTCAAGATGTAACTGCTGAATTTGCAGGAAATGAAACTTACAAAGTTCCTTCCGACGCAACCGAAGGCTATGCTTGGACAATTGAGCTGAACAAAGATGCAAAATGGGAAGATGGAACACCAATTACTGCTGATGACTACATCTATGGTTTCCAACAGTTCTTGAACCCAGACATGAAGAACTACCGTGCTTCAATCTGGTATGAAGGTAACCTTGGTATTGCAAATGCAAAAGCTTACTACTCTGGTGGTGTTGCTTATGATAACATTTACAACAGTGCAGATGGCTCTTATGCAGATGTAGCTGATTCTGATATGTATTTGAGCTTATCTCAAAAATCAGCATTCTTTGATGACACTCTAGCTAATGGTTATGCATCATATGGTGATAGCTTCATGGATGGCGATGTCAACATGTACACAGAACTTCAGAAGCTTGTCGGTGATAAAACTTATGCTCCATTAACAGACGAAATGAAAGGCTATCTTGTTAAAATTGCAGCTAACCTAGGTTGCAGCTATGATGATGCTTACAAAGAGTTCTGTTTCCAGAAGACAATATTAGACAAAGTAACTTGGGATCAAGTTGGTGTGATCAAAAACAATGATTACTCAATCACTTTAGTTCTAGCAATGCCTACAACACAGTTCTATGTAGAGTATGGTACAGCATATGATTCAATTCCTCTTGTAAAAGAAGACCTATATGAAGCAAACAAACAGCAGACAGGTTCAATTGTTAAATCTGCATATGGTACATCTAAAGATACATATATGTCATTTGGTCCATATAAAATTGCTAACTACCAACCAGAAAAAGAAATGCAACTTACTAAAAACGAAAATTGGTATGGTTACACAGATGGCAAGCACGTTGGTGAATTCCAAACAACAGATATCAACATCCAATACATTGATAAGCATGAAACAGCATTCTCACTGTTCCTACAAGGTAATCTATCTAAAATAGCTCTTCAGCCTTCAGAATTAGAGAAATATGGTAACTCTGACTACATTGCATACACTCCTCAGTCTTATACTTGGAAGTTAACAATGAACAGCGATATCAAGACTCTTAAAGCAGAAGAAGTTGAAGGTGAGAACCACAGCATTCTTTCTTACAAAGATTTCAGAAAAGCTATTTTCTTCAGTCTTGATAGACAGGCTTATACATCTTCAGTACAACCACAGGATGATCCAGGTTATGGCTTGATCAACAATCTATACATTGCAGATCCTGCAACTGGTGAGAAATATCGTGATACTCCAGAAGCTCAACAGGCTCTATGTGAAGTTTACGGCGTTTCAGATATTGAAGATCTAACTGGTTACAACAAAGCTGAAGCAAAGGCTCTATTCCAAGCTGCTTACGAACAATGTCTAGCAGATGGTAACATCAAACCAACTGATAAAGTTCAAATTGATTTCCACACATATGATAGCAATGAATCAAATGTAAAGATGGTTGAATTTGTACAAGCTTCAATCAACGCAGCAACAGAAGGAACAGACCTAGAAGGCAGAGTCAACCTAAAACAAATTGTTGATGAAGATTACTACGATAACCTAAAGCAAGGTGCAGCAGATATGGCACGTACAGCTTGGGGTGGTGGTGATTTTGATCCTTACAGCATTCTACAGTGTTATTCTACAGATGATTACAAAAATGAATATGGTTTCCACCCAGAAGTTGAAACATTGACAATCACACTTGATGGTCAAGAGATCACAAAGACCTATGAAGGTTGGTATAAAGCACTTTGCGGTGGTGAGTACACAACAGCTTCTCCTGAAGTTAAGAACTATATCTTAGCTCAGAATGAAAAAGGCCTTCTTGAAACATTCAACATGGCTCCTCTTACTTATTACAATGGCTGTGCTTTGACAAGCCAACGTATGGTTGAAGGTTCTGATCACTTTGTAAACAGTCTAGTTGAGTTCGGTGGTATCCGTGCAAGAACTTGGACTATGGATGATGCAGAATGGGCTCAGTACTGTGCTGACAATAATAACCAATTGAGTTATTAATCGCAATTTTTAAATTTAACAGCATAAGCGGGAGAAGATAACTCTTCCCCGCAGATGTTGTTTTAAATAGTTTTTTTTAAGGTTGTTTTATATGCTAAAATACATAATGAAACGTATCGCATTGATGTTTGTTACGTTGTTTATTATCATGACGATGCTTTTTGTTCTTATACGAATGTTGCCAAATCAGATACCTGCAACACAGGGAGGAATGGATAAAGCATTGCTCGAGATGCGAACAGCATGGGGATACGATGAACCTGTCATGGTTCAGTATGGAATTTTTCTAAAGAATATTTTCACAGCTTGGGACTGGGGCTTCTGTACTAAGATGGGTGCCTTCCTACAACCTGTAACAGCTTATTTAGTTGAAAAACTTCCATATACTCTTTATGTAAATGTTTTTTCAATGATCATAGCTGTTCCACTTGGAATCTTTTTTGGAATCATCGCAGCTGTCAACAAAAACCAATGGCCAGATCATATAATTCAAGTATTCATCATGATTTTTATCTCTGTTCCATCTTATGTTGTAGCTTTCCTATTGCAGTACTTCATAGGATTCAAACTTGGTTGGGCTCCTCTTGTTATGAGTGGTGGTAATCACTTCTTCACTTGGACAATGTTCCACTCTGCAATTCTTCCTATTCTTTCTTTAGCATTTGCTCCAATTGCAGGTGATATGAGATTGATCAGAGCTGAACTTACAGAGACTTTAACAAGTGAATATATGCTTCTTGCTAGAACAAAAGGTCTTACAAAAAGACAAGCAACAGTAAGACATGCATTCAGAAACTCAATGGTTCCACTTATGCCTACATTCCTAGCTGACTTCATCTATGTTATCTCAGGCTCCCTTATCATTGAGCAGATATTCGCAATTCCTGGTATTGGTAAATCTTTCTTGGATTCCATTTTACTTCGTGACTACAGTGTTTTCATGGCCTGTGCTATGTTCTACGTTGCAATCAGTCTAGTTGCAGGAATCATAACTGATATGAGTTATGGATTGATCGACCCACGAATCAGAATGGGAGGAAATAAAAACAATGAGCTATAATGACGACAATAATTTTGAGAACATCCCAGCTGAAAAGTTCACGTTTGTTCAAAAAGAAGAGATAATTCATGATAAGAAATTGCAGACCAAGCCTATCGGTTATGTAAAAGATGCTCTCATGCGTTTTTCAAAAAACAAAGGATCTCTCGTTTGTTTTGTGATAATTGTGCTTCTTGTTCTGTATGCTATTTTTGTTCCTATATTCACCCAATATGGTGTTGAATATAAAGACTCCTATTACTCCTATGCTATTCCTCGTGTTGGTTTCTTATCAAAATTAGGAATCTGGGACGGAACACAGACCAGAGAGGTAAATGAGCAAACTTATGATTATTATTTGAGAATTCCTGGAGCAATTGTTAAAGACTACGGTGAGGTAGAACACAATATTGCAGGAAGAACTCAAATCTGGCATAAGATAAAACTTGATTCTTATGATAAAGTTGGTTATGTAAAAAAACTTCTAACAGAAGAAGAATATCAAGAAGCTCTGGCATATGAAAAAGAGAGTGGAATACAGGTATTCTACCCCGTTATAAATGAAAAATTAATCAACAACAAGAGCTACAAGAGTGACCAGAATGCTTGGTTCTTAACAGACAGCAAAGGTCGTGTTGTTTTAGATGCTGATGGAAATGTGCAGGACATTTACAAGACAGATCCTTCAACAGACGACGGCTATGCTTACTACTCATTGAAGATGAATGGCACTCAATATGAAACTCGTGTTCTGTATAAAGAGTGGTACAACTACCAAAACGGCCACTATGCATCATATATATTTGGAGCTGATCCAAATGGATATGATATCTGCTCACGTCTTGCTTCCGGTGCTAGGTTATCTCTTGCATTGAGCTTGGTTGTAGCAGCTATCAACCTTTTCATTGGAATCATCATTGGTGCTCTTGAGGGTTACTATGGTGGAACTTTTGATCTGCTTATGGAAAGATTTAAAGAGATTCTATATGAAGTTCCATTTGTTGTGTGTATGTCGTTGTTCCAACTTTACTTTGCAACAAAGGTAGGTCCTGTTATCACCATGTTATTTGCATTCTGTTTCTTCGGATGGATTGCAACTTCAAGTACAGTTAGAGCTCAGTTCTACAGATTCAAAGGTCAGGACTATGTTATGGCTGCAAGAACTCTTGGTGCTAAAGATTCAAGACTGATCTTCAAACATGTACTTCCAAACTCAATTGGTTTCATAATCACAACATCTGTACTTACAATACCATCTGTAATACTGTCAGAATCAATATTGACATATCTTGGCATTGTTAATTTACAATCTTCTACTATCACAAGTGTAGGAGCAATGCTGAAGAGCGGCCAACCCGTACTTTCAACATATCCGCATTGTTTATTCTTCCCAGCTTTGTTTATCTCAATACTATTGGTATGCTTTAACGAATTTGGTAATGGTTTACGTGATGCATTTAACCCGTCCCTTCGTGGTGCGGATGAATAGGAGAGAAGATAAATGGAAAAGGAATTAGAAGTAAAGAACTTACGTATATCATTCTACACCAACAGAGGAATGGTTAAAGCGATAAGAGATATAAGCTTTTCAATTAACAAGGGCGAGACTCTTGCGATAGTTGGAGAATCTGGTTCAGGTAAGTCTGTAACTGCCAAAGCTATGCTTGGTATTGAAGCTCCCAATGCTCTCATTGAGCATGGTGAGATTCTTTATGGTGGTCAAGATTTGCTTAAATATTCAGATGAAGACTTTGATCGTATCAGAGGTAATGAGATCACAATGATCTATCAGGATCCTCTATCATCTCTTGATCCAATTATGAAGATTGGTAAGCAGATGACTGAAGCATCTCTTCTCAATGAAAAGACAAGCAGAAAGAATGCAAAGAAACGTTTCAATAAAAAGATCAAGGAATTGCACAATGCAATGATTTCAGCTGGAATTGATAGATCTCATGTAAAAGTAGAGCTCTCTGAATTCAAGAAATTCATCGACATTGGCAGTGGTCTTAAATACTCAAGAGATACCAGTCGAGAATTTGCAGATTCCATTCTTTTCGATATCGAGCAGTTGGAAACTGATTTCATATCAGCAAATCCAAAATCATTGAAAGCAACTTTCAAGCATTTCTCATCAAAGCTTGATAAGATCTACAACAACTATGTTGTAAGAGATGATGATGAATCTGTTAAGACTCTTGTAAATGAGATCAAGGCTGCATTGAAAGTCTATGAAGATGGCTCTGATACTGATGAGATCAGAACTATGATGAATAAGTTGAAACCGGAATTGGAGAGTGCCATCAGTAAAGATGGTCCAAACTTCTTCACTCTTGGTTATTACCTACTCAAGAACAAAGACTTTGAATATGGCAACATTGAACTGTCTGAATTGAACAAGAAAACTCGTCAGTACATTGATGAGAACTTCATGAATGTATTTCTTGCTGATATCAAGAAAGCTATGGAAGTTTCAAGAGAGCATCACAAACCTGCTAAGAAGAAAACTCTTAAGGCACTCACCCACTTCAAAAAAGATCTGAAGGCAAAGAACTGGGATATAAGTCTATGTGAAGAGAAAGCTATGAAACTAGCTGATCTCACTGAAAAATCTGTTGCAGATTTGACACTCAAGAAGTACAGCAATGTATATACACTCAGAAATGTTTTCAAAGCTCAGATTAAAAAAGCCAAGCTGGGTGGAAAAGATCAATTAGATGAAGTCAAAGAGACATTGGAGAAGGTTCTTGATGATCTTGAGAATCTATTCAATACAATGCTTCTTGATTCTGATAAACCAGATTTTGATGTTCTTGCAGTTGAACTTGTTGATTACTTCAAACAGTTATCCTACGAGATGGTGAACAGAGTTTCCTATGATATGGCTTACACCAAAGCCATCAGAATCATGGAAGAGGTTGGTATCAAGGAACCTAGAAAGCGTTTTGAACAGTATTCATTTGAATTCTCAGGTGGTATGAGACAGCGTATTGTTATTGCAATCGCCATTGCTGCAAATCCTGAATTGTTGATCTGTGATGAACCAACCACTGCCCTTGATGTTACAATTCAGGCACAGATAATTGAGTTGATCAACAAACTGAAGAAAGAAAGAAATATGTCTGTACTTTTCATCACCCACGATTTAGGTGTTGTAGCAAATGTTGCAGATAGAGTTGCTGTTATGTATGCAGGAAAGATTGTAGAGGTTGGAACAGTAAATGATATCTTCTATCATCCAGCACATCCATATACTTGGGCTCTTCTGACTTCCATGCCTGATTTGGATACAAAGGAAAAACTTGAAGCAATTCCAGGAACTCCTCCTAACATGATCTATCCTCCTGTTGGAGATGCATTTGCAGACCGTAACAAATATGCAATGCAGATTGACTATGAGAAGCAACCTCCTATGTTCAAAATCAGCGAGACGCACTCTGCTGCAACTTGGTTGCTTCATCCAAATTCAATCAAGATGGATCCTCCAAAGGCTGTAACTGATAGAATCGCCCGTATGAATGCCAAGAAGAAGGAACGTGAGGAAGAATTGAATGGAAAATAAAGATGATATATTATTGGATGTACAGAATCTAAAGCAATATTTTGGTAAGAATGATTTCAAGGCTGTTGATGATGTCAGCTTCTATGTAAAGAAAGGTGAGGTCTTTGGTTTGGTTGGTGAGTCTGGTTGTGGTAAAACAACAACAGGACGTTCAATAATCAAACTGTACAACATCACAGGTGGTAACATCTATTTCAAAGGCAAGAGAATAGCTGCTGGAGTCAGAGATTATACAGACACCATTGCTGAAGCAAAAGAGAAGATGAAGAGCTGTGATGCATCTGAGAAGAAAGAGCTGAAGGCTCTTATTGAGAAGCAGAAAGCTTTGATCAAATCAGCTCGCTATGATAATAAGATGTGTGATAAGAACTACAAGAAGGAAACTGGAGAGAATCTGATCACAAAGATTCAGATGATCTTCCAAGATCCTGTTTCTAGTCTTGATCCACGTATGACTGTCAGAGAGATCATAGCAGAGGGACTCAGAATACAGGGAATCACAGATGAAGATAAGATATCAACAGTTGTAAGTGATATGCTAACAACCGTTGGTCTTGTACCTGAATATGCAGATAGATATCCTCATGAGTTCTCAGGTGGTCAGAGACAGAGAATTGGTATAGCTCGTGCTATTGTTATGGAACCAGAGTTGATTGTGGCTGATGAGCCAATCTCTGCTCTTGATGTTTCAATTCAAGCACAGGTAATCAACCTTCTCAATGATTTACGTAAGAAGATGGGTCTTTCCATATTGTTCATTGCTCACAATCTATCTGTTGTTAAATACTTCAGTGATAGAATTGCAGTTATGTATTTTGGTAAGATTGTTGAGACAGCAACTGCAGAGGAGCTTTTCAAACACCCTCTTCACCCTTACACAAAGTCATTGCTTTCAGCTGTTCCACTGCCTGATCCTGAATATGAAAAGACCAGAAGCAGAGTTACATACAATCCTGGAATCGACCATGATTATTCCAAGGAGATGCCTACAATGCATGAGGTATGTAAGGAACACTATGTCAGTTGCAATACAGCTGAATTTAATGAATACTTAAAACAGGTCAAAAATTAGTACAAGGAAGGAAACGCTTATCAAGAAATATACAAAATATATAGTATCTATAGCAGTAGCTCTGCTGCTGTCAATAATAATAGCGAGCTATGAAAAATCACAATTGCCATCAAGTACCAAATATTTGTTCAGAGCAATTTCTGATGGATGTTTCTTCAGTGGCGTGTTCTTCATTTCTTTTGGAGTTCTTGGTGCGATTTCCAACAGTGGACTGTTCGATTCTACAAACTATGCTTTTCGTAGAATGTTCAACACACTGTTTCATCCCAAGAAGTATGATAAAAACTTCAAGAGTTACTATGATTGGGTGATGTCTAAAGAAAGGGATAAAGGGCAGAAATTTACCTTTTTATTTGTAACAGGTGCAATCTTTTTGGTTGCAGCTGCAATCGCTCTTTTCCTCTTCTATAGATAGCATCCACCTGCAGAAAATCAAACATCAGAAAGTATGCAACAGGACTCCATGAATTGAGAATTCATCCTCTCAAGTTATGGAGTCCTGTTTTATATAAGCATAAATGATGTTTTTTTATTCTTCAGGATTTATATGAAATCTTCTCTTTATTTCAGATGTTCCCCTCAATCCGCCAAAAAGCAATGTACTCAAGAACAGAAGCAATGAGAGAACTGTTGCAATCAAGGATAGGTAAAAATTGGAACCTATTGAGAATGAGAGAATTCCAAGAAGTGTTGTTAAAAGCTGGGCTATCATGTAGTTCTGAAAGTTCTTGTGGTTTATTACGGTGAAGAAGAAATTTATGGCTGTCTCAATTATAAGAACAATTGGCATTGCATAAAGTATGCTCCATCCTGAGTTTATCTTCAAAAACCAATCTAAAAAGAGCAGATAGAGAAACAGAGCCCCCATTGATTTCGATATCTTTGCAAACACTGATGGAAGTGAGTTCAAGAAGATATGCATTATGATTATGTAACCCAAAAATATGGTAGCAAGACAGACAACACTCCAACTGAGAGTGCTTGAAAAAT
>JBFHKM010000038.1:0-21168 GCA_041595335.1 Sphaerochaetaceae bacterium | reverse complement strand
ATTTCAAGTGGAGCTGCTTTTGGAGCATCTCTTGCACTTCTTATGAATATGATATTCTCAATCTACATTCCAGTTTCTTTGATGGCTCTTGTCTTCTCACTGCTGACTTTGTTTGTGGTTATTCTGATATCACACAGAGGCGGTGGATTGGAGAGCTCAAACCTAATAATTGCAGGTATAATAATATCATCAATCTTCTCTGCCGGAATAAGCATGATAAAAGTTGTTGCAGGTGAGAATGTTGGCTCCATTGTCTTCTGGCTCATGGGAAACATTGGTGCCATGAGCTGGAATGATGTTAAGGTTCTGTTTTCAGTGACTCTAGTGTGCTATCTCATTGCACTTTACTTCTCAGATGATCTGAATGTCATGTCCCTTGGAAACAGGAGTGCACTCTCTCTTGGTGTCAATGTCAAAAAGACACGTCTTATATACCTCTTGATTGCATCATCTCTTACAGCTGTTACAGTTGCATACTGTGGAATCATTGGTTTCATAGGTCTTGTTGTTCCTCATCTGCTGAGGTTCGCTCTTAAAAGCGACAACAGACATCTGCTTCCTCTTTCAGCTCTTCTTGGTGCCATATTGCTCTTGGCATCAGATACCTTCACAAGAACATTTTTCTCAAGTGAGATTCCAGTTGGTGTTTTCACAACACTGTTTGGTGGTCCTTTCTTCATATATATATTCCTCCACAAGAGAGGACAGAGCTATGAATAGAAGATCTAAAATATTGGAATGCAGAAACATTGATTTCAGATATGGTAACACAGAGATCTTGCATGATGTATCTTTTTCAGTTGAGAGGGGTACATACACAAGTGTAGTTGGTCCAAATGGAAGCGGTAAAACAACGCTTTTCAATCTTCTATCAGGATATCTGAAGCTCAGTCATGGAGAGATCCTTCTTGATGACAAGAACATGCTTGATATGAGCATTGAGGACAGGGCAACCATCTTATCCATCATAAATCAGAATACAGATATGAGATTTCCATTCACCTGCTTGGAAGCAGTGCTTATGGGCTCTCACCCTCATAGAAGAAGATTTCAAAGAGTCGATCAGCAGCTGCTTCAGAAGGCCAAATTATTGATGGAAAAAACAGATACATACAAATTTGCGTCAAGAAAAATAACAGAATTATCAGGTGGCGAGGTTCAAAGAGTGCTCATATCACGAGCTCTGATGCAGAATCCCACAATTCTTCTTCTCGATGAGGCAATGAGTGAGCTTGATGTCAGCAGCAAGTTCATCATAGCAGATGTACTCAAGACTCTCATAAATGATGAGGGGATGAGTGTTCTATCAATACATCATGATCTATCTCTTGCATACAAATTCAGTGATGAATTTGTTGTTCTGAAGGAAGGAAGTGTTGTTAAAACAGGCACTCCAGATGATGTTTGTGATGAAGACTTCTTCAAAGAAGTCTTCAATGTAAAAGCAGAGATATATCCAAACAAAGGCTTCATCATTCAAGGCGAATGCTAGCTTTCTTTGAAGATGAGAGATAATTGGAAATATATATAATTAGGAGATTTTTTATGAAAAAAACAATCAAATTGGTTGCTTTGTTGTTGGTACTTATATTTGGAGCTACTTCATGCTCAACCACTCATATTGATGAGGCGAAAGGAAATACAATGGAAGAGGTCAGACCTGTTATTTTGGTTGTGAGCTTTGGAACAAGCTACAACAGCACTCGCGATAAAACAATTGGAGCTATTGAGCGAAAAATTGATGAGGCATATGGTGATGAATATGATGTGAGACGAGCTTTCACCTCTCAATTCATAATAAATAAGTTGGCAAGCAGAGACAATCTTATAATTGATAACATGGAGATGGCTCTTCAGAGATGCATCGATGATGGAGTCACAACTCTTGTTGTTCAACCAACACATGTTATGGCAGGATCTGAAGATGATGATATGGTTCAAACTGTCAAGGAATACGCAGATAAGTTTGAAAGAGTATCAATTGGAACTCCTTTATTGACAACACCACAGAATTACAGAGATGCAGTCAAAATTTTGACTGATGTAACACACTCTTATGATGATGGCGATACTTCCATTGTTTACATGGGACATGGCACACAGCATCCTGGAAACATAACCTATGCAAATCTTCAAACTTACGTTGATGAAGCTGGATTTGGAGATAGATATTTCATCGGTACAGTTGAAGCAACTCCAACTCTTGAAGATATGATCAATAAAGCAGAGGAAAGTGGCAACGATAGAGTTGTTCTTCGTCCTTTCATGATTGTTGCAGGAGATCATGCAAACAATGATATGGCAGGTGATGAAGCTGGTAGCTGGAAGACTGAGTTCAAAAAAGCTGGATTTGATGTTGAATGCATCATTGAAGGACTTGGAGAGATTCCTGCAATTCAAGACATGTTTGTAAGCAAGACATCTGAGGCAATTGCTGCTCTATAATAAATATATGTGAGAATCTTTCATGGGGCTCTCACATATTGCATTTAAAACTAAAAATAATTGGATAATAATATGAAAGATATATTGAAAAAAATGCTTCTTACTGCATTCATAACAGCTGCAGTACTCACATCAATCAGTGCCAATGGAACAAATGAGTCAACTGAATCAATACAGAAGCAGTATGCAATATCATTTGTAGACGATGAAGGAAATCAGATAAATCTTGATGAGAGCTGCAAAAGAGTCATTGCTCTTTATTCAGCTCATGTTGAGAACATCTATTTTCTTGGAGCAGGAGATCAAATGATTGGAGGATATACCTCGGCTATTTATCCACCTGAGGCACTTGAGAAGGCAAATTATACCTACAGAGGTGATGCTGAATCTATAATAGCGGCAGATCCTGATTGTGTTCTGATTCGCCCTTTCATAACAAGCAAGGCTCCTCAGTTCATTGAGCAGATCAAGATGGCAGGAATTCCTGTTGTATCTCTGTATCCTGATACATTTGAAGATTTTCCAATTTATATTGAGAAACTTGCATCTCTTCTTGGTAAAGAAGATCAAGCTGAAGTGCTTCTGAAACAGTTCTATGAAAACCTTGATGAGATACATGATGTGACATCAAAGATAGAGGACAAGCAGACAGTTTTCTTTGAATCAACAGATGCGAATGTCAGAACAGTCTCTCCCTCTTCAATGCCAGCTAAAGCAATTGAGATTGCAGGTGGGATAAACATTGCATCTGATGTACAGCCTATGGTTGAAGGAAGCTCAATTGCATCCTACGGAGTTGAGAATGTTATATTGAATGCAGATAACATCGATGTATACATATCTCAGGTAGGTGCGATGAATGCAGGTGGAAACATAATAACTGTCTCACAGAGACCTGGCTTTGATACAATCAAAGCCATAAAGAGTGGAAGGTTCTACAATCTAAGTGAGAAACTCATATCATCTCCAACCTTCAGATATTATAAAGGTGTCAGAGAGATAGCTCGCTATCTCTATCCAGATGTCATGGATGATGTTGAATTCTACATGAACAGTGACCTCTGTGATAAGGCAACTTTTGCAGATATCATAATGAAGATGAATCATCTTCCACTGTACTCTCCAACATCTTCTAAGTATTACACCAAGACAATATTGGGACATAAATATGGTTTCTTTGAAGACGTAAAATGGAATGATGAGGACTTTGATGCAATTGAGAGTGCTGTATATTCTGGATTATCTCCATTTACAACTGTTGGAGAAAAGGAATACTATTATCCTGAAGAGTTGGTAACTCGTGATATGTTGGCATCAACTCTCTATTTGATGAGTGATTTTGAAAAGATGGACAAAATTCACAATATAAATGATCTTGGAAACTGCTCGGTTCCTAGAATTGTTCAGAAGATAGTGGATCACAACATATTGACTCTTGATGAAGATGGAAACTTCAATCCAAAACAGATTGTTACAGAACAAGAGGTAATCGATGCTATGAAATTGGTCTTGAAGACCAAGTAAGGAAAATCATGGACAGATTTTATAATGGAAAGCTACTCAAGACTGGCTACACAACAGGTAGCTGTGCAACAGCTGCCAGTAAGGCAGCTCTCGCAATGCTTCTCTCTAAGAAAGTCATGGATACAGTTCAGATAACAGTGCCAACAGGTCAGAAGTTATCACTTGAGGTTTTGAATATTTCAAGATCAGATGATACATGCAGCTGTGCAATAAGAAAAGATGGCGGTGATGATCCTGATGCCACTCACAACATGCTCATCTATTCAACAGTATCTCTTGTTCCATCAGATGGAAAGAGAAAGATAATCATTGATGGAGGAGAGGGAGTTGGAAGAGTGACTCTCAAAGGCCTTGATCAGAAAGTAGGTAATGCTGCAATCAACAGTGTTCCTCGCTCCATGATAGAAGCAGCTGTCCTTGATGTTCTGAATGAGTGTGATGAATCTTTGATTGAGAATAAAGATGTGAGAGTCATAATATCAATTCCAAATGGAGAGGAGTGTGCAAGAAGAACCTTCAATCCTCATCTTGGTATTGTTGGAGGTCTCTCAATCTTGGGTACAACTGGTATTGTGGACCCCATGAGCAGCAGTGCCTTGATTGCAACTTTCAAAACAGAGCTGAGTGTTTTAAAAGAGCAGGGCACAAGAAATTTCTCTCTTGTCCTTGGAAACTATGGTCTCAATTTTGCAGAGGATGATCTCAACATCAACCTCAGGCCATATGTTATGTGCAGCAATTATTTAGGCGACACTCTTGACTGTGCAATAGAGAACAAGATGGAAAATGTTCTTCTCATCGCTCACATTGGAAAGCTCGTCAAATGTGCAGTTGGAATATTGAACACACACTCAAGAAATGGTGATGGTAGAGTTGATGCCTTCATAAGATCAGCCTTGGTCTGTGGTGCCTCATTGAGATGCTTGAGAGAGATTGAGAGAAGTGCCACAACAGATGGCATTTTGGAGGTTCTCATTGAGCATGGCATCTTAGAAGAGGTTCTGTGCGATATAAAAAGACGAGTTGTTGAGACCATCAGCAGACGAACATGTGGATTCTTGAATGTCGAGATAATTTGCTTTACAAAAGCCAATATTTCAAGGGATAGCAGAATGAGCTGTGGTTGTGAGACTTTAGATAAGAACAACAGGGTGCTATTCTACACAGAGAATGCAGCCTCTCTTATGAAGCATAAGATAGATTGTTGAAACAATACAAACAGAAAATAATAGATAACTCTCTTTTGAGAGTGATTGAGGAAGTGATATGGTACATATAGTTGGAGCCGGTAGCGGTGCCGTTGATTTGATAACTGTTCGAGGAAAGAACTTGATTGAGATGGCAGATGTGATCATCTATGCTGGATCTCTTATAAACAAAGAGCTCTTGAAATTTGCTAAGAAGGACTGTCTTCTTCTAGACAGTGCTTACATGCATCTTGATGAGGTTATAGAGCAGATGAAGATAGCCGAATCTCAGGGGAAGAACACCGTTCGTCTTCATACAGGAGATCCATGTGTTTATGGTGCAATCAAGGAGCAGATGGCAGAACTTGATAGATGCAACATTGAGTACACCTACACTCCAGGAGTGTCGTCTTTCTGCGGAGCAGCATCTGCTCTGAAGGTAGAGTACACCGTTCCTTCAGTGGCACAGACTGTCATAATAACAAGAATCTCAGGTAGAACTCCCGTTCCAGAGAAAGAGAGCATTCCAATGCTTGCATCACATCAAGCAACCATGGTCATCTTCCTGTCCACTGGACATCTGAGTAGACTTTCAAAAGAATTGATTGAAGGTGGTTACTCTGCATCAACACCGGCTGCTATCGTCTACAAAGCAACCTGGGATGATGAGAAAATTGTGAGAACAACTGTTGATAGATTGTATGAAGGTGCTCAGGAGAATGGCATCACCAAGACAGCATTGATTGTTGTCGGTAACTGCTTGGGCGATGAATATGAGCTCTCAAAATTATATGACAGACATTTTACAACTGAATTCAGACAGGGGGAGTGATGAGAGGTAGAAATAGAGATGAAGCAGCAATTGTATATTTTTCTGAAAGAGGCAAAAAACTAGCAAAGAAGATTCACAGCGCAATCATTGAGGAATGCAGAGTCAGTGATATCAGATGCCAATCAGGTGATTTATATAAATTGACAGAAGAGTTATGGAGAGAATTCAAATATTTAATATTCATATCATCCACTGGCATTGCCGTAAGAGCAATTTCATCTCAAGTTTCATCAAAGATAGAAGATCCTGCTGTAATAGTTGTGGATGAGATGGGAAAACATACCATATCTCTTCTGAGTGGTCACTATGGTGGAGCCAACTATCTTACATCAATCATTGCAGATGATCTGAAAAGTGACCCTGTCATAACAACAGCAACAGATCTGCATGAGATTTTTGCCTTCGATAGCTTTGCAAGAAGCAACAGACTCTCCATGGTGAATCACAATATCATAAAAAATATAGCACGACATATGATTGATAAAAAAGAGAATGAGAGACTCGGTGACATAAGGGTTCACACTCCATACAAAATCGATGGAGATGTTCCATCTTATGTAAGTTTGTGTGATGAGCCTGAAGTCTGTGATGTCTTGATTGATTCTAAGAGCCATCACAGAGATGATGCACTGTGTCTGATTCCTCATAACATGATTGTGGGTCTCGGTTGCAGAAAGGATACAAGCTATGAAGATATTGAAGATGCATTCAATATCTTCATGAAGAGCAATGATATCTTCTCTCAATCTGTGTGCTGCATAGCATCAATAGATCTGAAAAAAGAAGAGAGAGGTATTCTAGAATTCTGCAAGAATCATGAAATACCTTTCTATACATATGATGGTTTGAGTTTGAGTGGGGTTGAGAGCCCAAGTGATTCTGATTTTGTCAGAAAAACTACAGGAGTTGGATGTGTGTGCGAGGCATCAGCTCTCTATCATTCATCAAAGTTTAAAAATAGCAGATTAACTGTGAGAAAGACTGTGATAAATCATATCACATTTGCACTCTGTGAGATCGATGTGGATCTTCACTGGAATTAAGGAGAACAACAATGCATTCACTGTATATAGTAGGTCTTGGACCTGGAAACGAACAATCAATGACTAAGGCTGCATATGCAGCACTTGAGAGATGCAATCTTATAATGGGATACAGAACCTACATTAAGCAGGTTCAGAAGATATTTCCTGATAAGATCTACAAAGAATCTTCAATGTATCAAGAAGTTGAGAGATGTAAGAACGCCTTGATTGAAGCAGAGAATCAGGATGTTGCACTTGTCTGCAGTGGAGACAGTGGTGTATATGGAATGGTATCTCTTGTTTATGAATTGAAAGATGAGAGCACAAAGTGTGAGATTGAGGTCATAGCAGGTGTTACATCTGCAAACAGTGGTGCAGCTTTGGTTGGATCTCCTCTAACAAATGACTTTGCTGTTATAAGTCTCTCTGATTTGCTCACACCAGCTGATGTGATCAAGAAGAGAGTTGAGGGAGCAAGTGCTGGTGATTTCTGCATTGTTCTTTACAATCCTATGAGCAAAACCAGAAGAACTCAGCTGAAGAGTGCATGTGAGATAATGTTGAAATATAAGAAGGGCGATACAGTATGTGCAATAGCTCATGCTGTTGGAAGAGAGGATGAGTGGTACAGACTTCTGACTCTTGAGGAGTTAAAAGACAGTGAGGTTGATATGGTGACAACAATCTATGTTGGTAACTCTCAGACAATCATAATTGGTGATAAGATGATAACAAGAAGAGGCTACAGAGGTGTTTGATGTATTAATATTTGGTGGTACAACAGAAGCTCGTCTGCTTGTTTCAGCTCTATTGGATCATGAAATCAGGTGCACAGTCAGTGTTACAAGCGATTATGCAAGATCTCTCATGCTTGATTCTCCTTTATTGACGGTCTCTGTCAAGAGACTTGATGAAGGTGAGATTGAGGACATGCTTTTGAGATGCAATCCATCATTGATAGTTGATGCAACACATCCATATGCAACAGAAGTATCGAAGAATATAAAGAGGGTGTGTCAAAAACTTGGCAGAGAGTTCTTAACATTGATTCGAGAGGTTGGTAGTGTTGAAGGTGCAACTTTATTTGACAGTATAGATGAGATGGTTGACTTCTTAAATGAGAACTGCACAGAATCTGATGCCATATTCTCAACATTGGGAATAAAAGAGGCGAAGCTCTTCAAAGAAAAGTTGCCATCCTACAGAAGCAATGTATATCTGAGAATTCTACCTTCCATGGAGAGTTTGAGATCTGCTTGTGAACTTGGATTTCCATCAAAGCACATAATATGCATGATGGGACCTTTCTCCAAGGAGATGAATGTGGCTCTTCTTCATGAGTGCAGGGCAAGATATCTTCTCACAAAGATAACAGGCAAGGTTGGTGGACTTGATTCAAAGATTGAAGCTGCAAGAGAGTGTGGTGTTGAAGTTCTTGCAATCAGGGCGCCCAAGAGAGAAAATGGACTCAACCTTGAAGAGATGAAGAGCTTGATTGAACAGAGAGCTCTGGAGGAATTATAGGATGATTGGAAAGTTTTATATCATAGGAATGGGAATGGGTGCCTCCTATATGATTGAGAGAGCCTCTAGGGCAATTGAAATCTCATCAACTCTTGTCTTCACATCAAAGCGTCTTCTTGAATCTTTTGAAGAGAGGTACAGCAAAAAAGAAGATGTTGAATATTTTGTTACATACAAAAAAAGTGAGATAGACGGGATCTTGAATGAAAGAGAAAATGGGAAAAATGTCTCAATTCTTGTATCAGGTGATGTTGGCTTCTACAGCATTGCATCTCAGTACAGATATAGTGATGCTATCTTCATTCCAGGTATCTCATCCTATCAAGCTCTATCGGCACATTTTCATCTCTCCTATGCAAATTTTGCTTTTGCATCCATTCACGGAAGAGATGAGAGAAGGGCAATCTCCACAATAAGACGAAATGAATTCACATTTCTTCTTCTTTCAAATGAGATTGAGAGCTTTGCAGGTCTTCTATCGCTGTATGGTATGAGTGATCTGAATTGTTATGTTGGCTGTGATATTGGTGGAAAGAATGAGAGCTTTTCAAAGTGCACTGCGTATCAGCTCTCATCTTTAAAAAATACATATCTGAAATCAATTGTGATTGAGAATCCAAGATATGATTCTAGAGTCAGATCTGCGATAGAGGATTCTTTCTTCTTGAGAGAGAGAGGAATTCCTATGAGCAAGAGGGCCATCAGGGCAATGGTCTTGAGTGAGCTAGATTTGAAACCAACTGATGTTGTCTGGGACATCGGGTGTGGAAGTGGCTCTGTCACTGTTGAAGCAGGACTCTCTGCATATGATGGATGGATTTATGCCATTGATGTGAAGAGAGAGGCATCTGAGCTGACACAGAATAACCTGATCAAAGCTCAAGTTGCAAATGCAAGCATTGCTGTGGGCTGTGCTCCAGATAAACTTGATGATTTTGAAGCTCCAGATGCTGTTTTCATTGGTGGAAGCAACAGCAATATGGATTCAATAATCAAAAAAGCTTTAGAAAAAAATGAGAATGTAAGAATTGTTCTGACGGCGATATCTCTTGATACACTTTCATCAGCTCTATCATTGCCTTATGAATGGAATATAATGAACATTCAATCATCGGTCTCTAGAAAGATAGGATCTCATCATATGATGAGTGCAGAGAATCCTATCTATATTTTATCTTTTGGGGGAAATAATGAGTGATATGCCACGATTGGCCATTGTTGGGACCAACAGTGGCTGCGGAAAGACCACAGCTGTTCTTGCATTGGAGAGTGCTCTTTTAAAAAGAGGACTTCCTGTTACATCATTTAAATGTGGTCCTGATTACATTGATGGTGCATTTCATCGTCGACTTCAGCACATAGATTGCTACAATCTTGATTCAATCTTTCTTAAGGATGAACAGCTCAAGAGACATTTTGCAGAGCATGCTCAAAACAAATTCTCAATAATAGAGGGAGTGATGGGAATGTTTGATGGAGTTGGTTCTGATGGAAAGGGAAGCTCCTTTGAAATTGCCACCAAACTGAACACTCCAATTATACTCATCATAAATGCAAGAGGGATGAGCACAAGTGCAAGAGCTGTAATACGAGGATTCAAGGATCTTTCAAACAACTGCATAGATGGAGTTATATTCACAAACATATCCAAAATGACCTATCCAATTCTGAAGGAATGCTGCATCAAAGAGAATGTGAGATGTTATGGCTTCTTGCCTTCTGATAAAAAGATTGTGTTTGAATCACGTCATCTTGGACTTGTTGGAAGTGGTGAGATTGATGATTTCAGTGAGAAGATAGAACATCTTGGAACTTTAGCTGAAGATCATATCAATATTGATGAGCTGATTGAACTTGCATCATCCGCAAGGACTCTGGAAGTTGAAGGAGATGATGAGAGCAAATTCAAAAATGACTGTGCTCTGAAAATGGCAGTTGCAAGAGATGATGCATTCTGCTTCATCTATCAAGAGAATCTTGATATTCTTGAGAAGATGAATGTAGAGATCGTTTATTTCTCTCCAATATCTGATGATAGACTTCCGACTGGCATTGATGCCCTGTATCTTCCTGGGGGATATCCAGAGCTTCATCTTGATGAATTATCATCAAATGAGAGCATGCTGAAGGACATCAAAGAGAAAATTGAAGGTGGTCTTCCAACTCTTGCAGAGTGTGGTGGATTTCTTTATCTGCATCGAAGTGTTGATGACAGGACTCTTGTATCTCTTTTTGATGAGAGTGCATCAAAGGAGAATAGACTTCAGAATTTTGGTTATGGAACTCTTGAAAGTAAGAATGATAATCTGATGTTCAGAAGAGGTGAGAG
Source organism: Sphaerochaetaceae bacterium (assembly GCA_041595335.1). Classification (GTDB taxonomy): domain Bacteria; phylum Spirochaetota; class Spirochaetia; order Sphaerochaetales; family Sphaerochaetaceae; genus Pleomorphochaeta. The sequence continues at coordinate 10,302 of JBFHKM010000038.1, read as the reverse complement.
CACCTATGTTCATGAATTTCACTACTACTCTTCGACAGATATCGGAAATACATGTGTGAAGACAAAACTTAGAAATGGTGTGCAAAACGACTGTGTTGTATCAACAGATACTCTATTTGCAGGTTTTCCTCATCTCTATTTTCCATCCAATCTGAATATGGTCAGAAATTTGATGAGGCACATGAAGCAGTACAGAGAGGTTGCACATGATTGATGCAGTTTTGAGATATCACATTCTCCTATCATTTGTGCTTGGATACTTATTGGACCTTCTATTTGGAGATCCAAGATCTCTCTATCATTTTGTTCAGTTTGAAGGAAAGTTGATCTCAATATTTGATAGAATGCTGAATAGAAGTCCAAATAGCAGATTTTATTCAAGAGCTGCAGGCATTGTTCTTTGGATTCTATCTGTTGGAATAACTTTTTTCTTGATATATATGATCATAAATGTGGGAGCATCAATAAATCCATATCTGGGGCTTTTCTTTGAAACATTCTTTGTTTATCAGTGTCTTGCAACTCACTCTCTAAAGAAAGAGAGCATGTATGTTCACTCTGCAATTGAGAAAAATGATCTCATTGATGCAAGATTGAAACTGTCTTACATCGTTGGTCGTGATACCGATAATCTGGACTTTGAAGGAATCATGAAGGCAGATGTTGAGACAATTGCGGAGAACACCAGTGATGGTGTCATATCACCAATATTCTACATGGCACTTTTTGGAGTCTATGGAGGTGTTTTCTGCAAGCTTGTGAACACCCTTGATTCAATGGTTGGATATAAAAATGATAGATACAGATATTTTGGAACATTCAGTGCAAGAATGGATGATGTCATTCAGTTCATACCTGCAAGATTGACAGCTGTTTTGATGATTGCAGCATCATTTATTCTGAGATATGACAGCAAGAATGGCATAAAGATCTTCAGAAGAGACAGATACAAACATGCAAGCATGAACTCAGCCCAGAGTGAGGCAACAGCAGCTGGCATATTGGATGTTCAGTTGGCAGGTGATGCGATCTACGGTGGAATTGTAAAGAAGAAACCCTCAATTGGAGATCCAATCAAGAAGATAGATAAGAATGATATAGTGAGAGCAAACAGACTTCTGTATCTCTCATCATCTATCGCATTTATCATAACAGCAATTATAATGTATGGAGTGCATTGATATGGAAAAATATAATCATGGTGGAATGGACTTTGTATCTCATGATTTCTCAATAAATCTCAATCCTCTTGGAGTGATGGAGAGCGTTAGAGATTGTTTGAAAAGCAATGCTGCAAGCAGTGAGTTCTATATGAGTTATCCACCAGCATATCCAACTGATGTTGAGATCTCACTTTCAAGAGCCATGAATGTTGATCGAGATAAGATGAGCATTGGAGTTGGAGCGAGTGAGCTGATTGATCGGTTGGTTCGTTTGATAAGACCAAAGACAGGTCTTCTTCTATCCCCATGCTTCAGTGAGTATGAGAGATGTTTGAGAAACCAAAACAGTGATGTTATATATCATCCTCTATCTGAAGAGAGAGACTTTCGAGTTGATGAGAGCATTCTCTCATCTATTGATAGATTGAGCTCTGGAGATATGTTCTTCATATGCACTCCAAACAATCCAAATGGTCTCTGTGTGGATGTTGATTTATTGAGGAGATGCATCGATAGATGTGAGATTGGTGGTATATATGCGGTCATAGACATGAGCTTTCTTGATTTCACAGACTCATATGATATCAAGGTTGAAGATGCTAAAGATACTGATTCTTCCATATCCCAATACAATGAAGAGCTCAAGGAGCTTATTATAAGAGAGCAGAATGTATTTTTACTCAATACATTTACAAAGCTTCATTCAATTCCATCTCTTAGAATTGGTTATGGATTTTCTAACAACAGAGATCTCATAAAGAAGTTGAACAGGCACTATGTTCCATGGAGCATATCAACACTGGCACAGTGTGTCGCAAAGACAATCTGTGATGATGATCTTCTGCATGATTGGATTGCAGATACAAGAGAGGTGGTGAGAGATATGAGAGAGTGGATGGTCTCTCAGCTATCTAAATTCCCCTTGAGAGTGTTCAAGAGTGATGCAAACTTCATTCTCTTTAAAGATGAATCAGATATAGATCTTATTGCAGAGCTGCTTGAATATGATATTGCAATCAGGGACTGCTCGAATTACAGAGGACTTGGTAAGAATTACTATAGAATTGCTATCAAAAATGAAGAAGAGAACAGATACTTAATTGAAGTATTGAATAAAATATATGGAGAGAACTGTGGCTAAAGTATTGATGATTCAAGGGACCATGAGTGGAGCAGGCAAATCAATGGTTGTTGCAGGTCTATGTCGCCTTTTTAAAAATAGAGGTTATAAGGTTGCGCCGTTCAAAGCACAGAACATGGCTTTGAATTCTTTCATCACCGATGAAGGACTTGAGATGGGAAGAGCACAGGTTGTTCAAGCTGAGGCATGTGGAATTGAACCAAGCTGTTTGATGAATCCTCTTCTTCTGAAACCACAAAGTGATGTTGGCTCTCAAGTTATATTGAAGGGAAAGGTTCTTGGTAATTACACTGCCAAAGAGTTCTATAAGATAAAGAAAGATATGGTTGCACCAATCATGGAATCATATGAGAAGCTATCTGAGGATCATGATCTTATAATAGTTGAGGGCGCAGGCTCTCCTGCAGAGATCAACTTGAGAGCTGATGATCTTGTTAATATGGGTTTTGCACTCAGAGTTGGTGCTCCGGTATTTATTGTGGGTGATATTGATAGAGGTGGTGTCTTCGCACAGCTCTATGGAACAATGGCTCTTATCTCTGAAGAGGAGAGAGCTCTTGTTAAAGGTGTGATCATAAATAAATTCAGAGGTGATGTTGATCTGCTGAAACCAGGTCTTGTTCAGTTGGAAGATCTGATTCATGTTCCAACAATTGGAGTTCTTCCTTATCAGATGCTTGATATCGACGATGAGGACAGTCAGAGTGAGAGATTGAATTCATCGTCAAAAGATGGAGCCATCTTGGATGTTGCTGTCATTAAAGTCAGGCACATGTCCAACTATTCTGATTTTACCTATCTTGCGGCACAGAAAGAGGTAAGCTTGAGATATGTCAGCTCAATTAATGAACTTGGTAATCCTGATCTTATAATCCTTCCAGGATCTAAGAATACGATATATGATTTGAATGTACTGAAAGATGAAGGATTTGATTTACTCTTGAATAAGGCTCATAACAGAGGTATTCCAATCATAGGAATATGTGGCGGATATCAGATGCTTGGTTCATCCATTTCAGATCCAGATGGAGTTGAAGGACAATCTGGTGCAGAGACTGAAGGATTCAATCTGTTGAAGATCAAGACAACGCTTGAAAGAAAAAAAGAGACAAGACAGATATCTGGTACAATCAACAGCTGTGGTGGAGATTTAAAGAGTCTCTCTGGTTGCAGGGTTGAGGGATATGAGATTCACATGGGAAGGACAGCTTCTATTGGTGATTTTGACAGTGCTTTCATAACAACAGATTCAGGTTCTGATGGCTTTGAATGTGATGGAGTGTATGGAACATATCTTCATGGTTTCTTTGATACGAATGATGTGGTTCGCTCTATAGTTGAAGATCTGTGTTACAAGAAAGGCCTTGAGCCTCAAGAAGGTGATTCATCTCACCAAAATTATTTTGAGTACAAAGAGGAGCAGTACAATAAATTGGCTCTTTCAATGGAAGAATATTTTGATGTTGATGAGATAATTAGAATAATTGAAGGGAAAAAATAGAAATGGAAATTGAGTTTGTAGAGCCAAAGAATATAGAGAAGAGAAGTTTTGAGATCATAACGCAGGAGCTCAAAGAAGAGCACAATATTGTTCTTGATGAAGATAAGGCCTTCATGATTTTGAGAGCAATTCATACATCGGCAGATTTTTCATATGCAAAGAGTCTGTATTTTTCACCGGACATAATTGAGATTGCAAAGAGTGCTTTTGTTGAAGGTGCAACCATTGTAACAGATACAACAATGGCCTTGTCAGGTATCAACAAAAGAGCTTTGGATGAACTTAAGATAAATTATCACTGCTTCATATCTGATGAAGATGTAGCAAAAGAGGCCAAAGAGAGAGGAATAACACGTTCGAGTGTATCTATGGAAAAAGCTGCAAAATACAATCATCCTCTTATTTTGGTTGTCGGAAATGCTCCAACAGCACTGATAAAGATTCGTGAGCTTTATGATGAGAAGAAACTTGATCCACAGCTTGTAATTGCAGTTCCTGTCGGTTTTGTGAATGTTGAGCCTGCTAAAGAATTGATTGTTGAATCGAAAATGCCATGTATTGTAAACAGAGGTAGAAAGGGTGGAAGCAATGTTGCTGCTGCTTTGATAAACGCACTGCTTTATAAATTGAAATATGAAAGAAAGGAGTAAAGATATGGGTATCATTATGAGCATCACTGGAAATGGTAAAGGAAAAACAACTGCAGCTCTTGGTTGCTGTGTTAGAGCTCTGGGCCACGACAAAAAGGTTGCCGTCATTCAATTCATAAAACATGATGTTGAAAACTATGGTGAGTATAAATGTTTGAGCAAACTTGGATGCACCTGGAGATCATTTGGAGAGGGATTCACTTGGAAACAGGAGACCTTGGGCCCAACAAAAGAAAAATGCAACAATGGTTGGAGTTTTTTCAAGGAATGCATTGAAAAGGGTGAGTATGATCTGATTGTCTTGGACGAGCTGACATACACATTTCAATATGATCTGCTTGATGAAGATGAAGTTCTCACTTATTTGAAAGAGAAGAAGAAAGATCCAAACTTCCCAATGATTGTAATTACAGGTCGTGGAGCAAGTGATGAATTGATTGATGCAAGTGATACTGTAAGCAGGATTGAGAATGTCAAACATCATTACAGAACTCTTGGACAGAGTGCTTCTGAGATGATTGAATATTAACTACAATTGGAAGAGGTTCATAAAGCTCAACACTGGATGATTTGAAAGACAATTATTTTTTGGGATAGATCTGTTTTTGAACCTCTGTAAATTTTTTTATTTCATTGGTCTTTAAATTATCTGTTGAATCATTCTGTATTTGATAACAAGTCCAATCTGATGGACCATCAATTATCTCAAAAACCTGAAGTTTGCAGTTCTTTAAAAGTGTGTGCACACTGATTTGGGGAACAATGGCCCAAAGCATTTCATTGTCGAGAAAATTGACCAACATTGAAAGTGAATCTATGACAATGTGTGGAGCCTTTCCTTTCCACCATTTATCATGCCAGTTTTTATAGTTTATTCCCCAAGGTAAGAATATTTCTGATGATGGATCAAGCTCAGAGGGATGTATTGCTTTCTTCTTTTGAGGAGTTCTGCAGTATCTTACAAGAACAAATTTCTCACGTACAATTTCCTTCACCAAAATACCTTCAACAGATGATATGTATGAAACAAAACCCAAGTTCACTTCCAAATTTTTTACCAACTTATAGATGGTTGGTGTGTGCTCGGTACGGATGTTGATATGTACTTTATTTTCCTTCTTCGATAACTCCTTTAGAATTGGAGGAAGAAACATCAAAATGACACTGTCGACAGCAGCTATACTCAAAGTATTTAATGTATTTAATTTGATCATCTCCATCTCTTCATTGAGTTCGAGCCATCTTTTTGTGATGAGCAAGAATTCCTCTCCTTGAGATGTGATCTCAATGTGTCTCTTGCCTTTCTGCCTAACAAATAGCTTGTATCCCAATTCATCCTCAAAGTTATTCAATCTATGAGTTATGGTGGATTGAGTCACACACAATAACTCTGCAGCTCTGGTGATATTTAAGGTTTTGGAAATGGTATAAAAAGTTTCAAAATCTAATAATGTCAAAAGGTCTCTCCTTTTTAAATCAAAATTCAATATATCATAAGATACCTCATAAGTTAAGAATAATAAAGTTATTCAAATGAACTAAGTACCTGCCGTTCAATAAGCAGGTACTTAGGGAGGTACATTTATTTAACAATATAGAACTTTAACCATAAATCTATTATTTAAGTATCTCATGCAGCATCAATTAAAAAACTGAAGATGCGTTTTTATAACTGTGAAATCTCTTCTGTAATTGATAGGAATCTGTCAATGTCAGCAAAATTGTTGCAATGAAGAGGGGACACACGAACTGCACCTTTCAAATCAAAAGATTTCAGCATTCTAACAGAATACAAGCTGCTTACAACTCTTTCATAGACAATAACATTTCTTTTTTCATATTCTCTGACAGCATCAGCATATTCAATGTTATCGAATCCAATTCCAAGAATTAAATCACGTTTGCTGAGATCTTTGCCATCCATAAATACATGAACGTTGCTCATCTCTCTCAGTCCTTTATGATTTTCTGTTCCATCCAACAGCGCTGCAAGAAGAGCTCTTTCATGAAGTGCAATTCTATTCATTCCGTTAGCAAATTGCTCTCTTCTTGATGCATCTTTCTTACCATCGGAAAGACTGCATACGTAATTAACAATTTCAGTGATCATTGCATATTGAGCTGGTGCAGGACTACCTAATTCCCATTCATACTTATCTTTACCAAGTAATTTGTTGTGCTGCAAGTTAGAAAGTCTTTCTGATACATAGCCAACACCAATACCTCTGACTCCAAAGTACTTGTAAGGAGCAAATGTTACAGCATCAACTTCCAGTTGACTGAAATCCATCACTGCATGTGGGGTGTGCTGAACAGCATCAACTATTATAAATAAATCTGGGTTAATTTTCTTTGCACCCTTTATTATTTCAGGAATATCATATATTGCTCCAGAGATATTTGAAGCATACATGATGTTCAGCAGTGCAGTATCTTTATCTATTAAAGATAGTACTTCTTCTGTATCAACACCACCTGTCAATTTATTGCTCTTTGCAACACGAAGTTCTTTATTGTACATTGTTGTGAAGGTTTCAGTTGCATCATAAGCTGATGGATGCTCAAGTACGGAAGTTACAACATTCTTTCCTTTTGAAAAACGTAATACAGTCTCAACTAGTTGGAACATCAGTTGTGAAGCAGTCAATGATGTTGCAATTGATCCACCTTTAACATTGAAGATTGTTCTCACATCATCTTTTCCCTGTTCCTCAATGCTCTGTAGGTACAATGCCATTTTGTGATGTCTCTCTGAGCAATCAGGAATTTGATCAATTTCGTTAAATTTTGCTTCAGCTTTTTTTAGACGAAAAGAACCACCTGCGTTATCAAAATACAGTCTTGTATTTCCATTTAAATCCTTCTCTAAGTAATGAAAGGACTCTCGAATTTGTAGCATCTCTTGTTCGCTAAAAATCTCTGTTGTTTTCATAATAAATATTCTCCTAATTTATGATATTTAATAATATTTCTGATTTGATTTTATTTAAATTGTCTTGTTCTTCTTCTTCAAATAAAAATAAACGGGTAGTCCAGATAATGCTGGAATGATAGACATAACTGCGATGAAAGGTTGATAGAGTATTGTTGATGACAACACGAGGACACCACCAAGCAAACCAACAATTGGTGTTATTGGATAAAGTGGAACTTTATATGGTCTCACTCTATCTGGCCATCTTTTTCTCAAGAGGAAAAGTCCAAGGAAACACAGTACATAGAAGAACCAAATTGTGAATGATCCAATATCAGCCAATGTATCAAAGTCATGGATTGATACCAAAAGTATCATGGTCAAAACCATAATAAACATTCCACTGTTAACAGGCATATTGGTCTTTTTGTTGAGATGTGCGAAGAAGCCACTGAATGGAAATAAGCCTCTTATTCCCATGGAATAAGGCATTCTCCAAGAAGCTCTCATGAATCCTGTTTGTGAACCAATGATGGAGACAAGTATTCCAACTGTGATCAGTTTTCCTCCAAAACTTGGGAACAAAATATTAGCTACATCTGATGCAGGTGTTGATGTTCCTGCAATAGCTTCAACAGAGATTACCTTTAGATATGCAAGATTTATAAGAAGATAAACACAGATAACAACGATGATTCCGCCGATTATTGATTTAGGAAGATCCTTTCCTGGATTTTTCATCTCACCGGCAATATTGGTCACTTCAATCCAACCGTCAGTGGCATATAAGGTAGCCAATACTGCTACAGATAGAGCTTGCCAGAAAGGTCTAGATGGATCTGTAAATGGTATCAATTCAACTTTAACAGGATTTGGATTGAAGATTAATCCTACGATTATGATCAAAATAATTGGCATGAATTTGACTATTGTTGAAGTATTCTGCAATATATCTGTTGGTTTGTTACCAAGAGCATTGATTAAATTCAAAAATATCTCAATTCCAATTGCAATTGGAATGATGTAGGAATGTGATATTCCAAATAAATTGACCACCTGAGTTCCGCAAATTACTGCAGCTGCTGCAAGTCTCACTGGATAGAAAATTAATGTCATTGTCCAAGCAAGTATGAATCCCCAGACCTTACCATATATCTTCTCCATATAAGGCATCATGCCGCCAGTCTCAGGAATCAATGTTCCAATTTCAGCAATTGTTAGACCTCCAGCTAGTGCAAGCAAGCCTCCTATCAACCAAGCTAAGAGTCCAAGTCCTGCTGTTCCTGTAGCACCAAAAACCGCTGTGGGTTTAAAAAAAATACCAGCTCCAATGATGGTTCCAATTACCATTATGAAAGCGGTAAAGCCGGAAATTTCCGGTTTCAAGTTGTCTTTTACCATAAAAAACACTCCTTAAGTATTCGTTCTGCAATAAAAGTAGCATGGAAATGTTAATCGATAAAATGAAATATATTTCTAATAAATATGAATATTTTTCATGTTTAAACTAATTTTTTAGTGAATGATTTCGAGATGAGCTGTCTTTGATGTTTGTTGAGTATGAGAGTCTGTGTATCTGAATTGTTGTGGTATGATTTTCTTATTTTGTTTGTCTGATGCAAATTATCTTTTTATAATATCTTCAAATAGAATTATAAGTAGAGCTGAGTGTTAAAAAGTTGATTGTGCTATAATTTGCAACTTTATTGATAATATTTAAAATTTAATAATAAATTTTTTTCAAAAAACCATTAAATTTTCAGTGATACATAATTTTGAAGTCTGAGTCTTTGATTGACCTGGAATGATGACTTAAGAATTATCTTATGTGAGATGTGATGTGAGTATGATTTTAGTTTTACTTTGTATGTAAAAAGAGCTACTGCTAAGTTTGTTATCAACTTATGCAATAGCTCTTTGTTTATGAGATGCTTTTATTTTTCATCAACCAGTATGAGAGCAAGATACCCCTCATCATCTGATAGAAGGGATAGATCTGTCTCCAGACGTTGATCATCCATTCCCACATTCAATGCAATGTGAACTGAGTCTTGAAGGTTCAGTTCTGTTAATAGGGCCTTCAGTTTTGGAAGCTGTTTTCCTATCTTCATTATCACTTTCTTTCCATCTCTTTGAAGTTTTTCTTTTAAGTTTGGATCTTTACAGCTCAGAACCGTAAGGGTTTGAGAGCCCTTCATGAGTTTTAGATTGAAAGCATCAGCTGCCGCGATGAAACTTGGAATTCCTGGAATGACTTTGACAGTGTATCCTGAATTTTCAACATATGGAGCAAAATTTGAAAAGGTGGAGTAGATTGAGATGTCACCAAGAACAGGCATTGCAACATCGACTCCAGTATCAAGAATTTCACATATTTTCTTTGCAACAGAGCGATAGTTGTCATCACATTTTTTCAAGTCGTAGGTCATCGGGAAATAAAATTTAATTATCTCTTTGTCATTCAAATCAATGATGTCTGAAATTATATCGAGAGCAATTGTTCTTCCATCTTTGGTCTGTGGTATTGCAATCATTTTTACAGAATTCAGAACATCTGTAGCTTTAGGTACAATCATATCTCTGTCGCCTGGGCCAACGCTCACTCCATAAAGAGTTCCCTTACCATCAAGACTTCTTTCAAGTATGTTTTTCTTTATTGTTGTTGTTATTCCCGCTACAACCATATCAACTCTCTGGCAGTGCTTAGATAGCTCCTGATTGAAAAATCCAAGTTCGTCTCTGAACAATCTCTCACTCTTTGTTGGAGGTATCAAGCCAAGTCCAACTATGGATGATATCATGATGATATCATCTTTATAATTTTTGATGCCATCAATCAAAGAGACTCGTCTCTCTCTTATTCTCTCCTCAATTTCTACTAAATTATCTCTCTTTGCATCATAATTTTTGAATTCTTCTTGAACCAAATTGCT
>JBFHKM010000037.1:0-21299 GCA_041595335.1 Sphaerochaetaceae bacterium | reverse complement strand
TTCTGAAGAAGATGGAACCTGGAACGCTTCAATCAATGAATTGAGTGTTATTTCCGTATCAGCTGCATTCTCTCCCAAAAGGGAAGCAATCTGCTGTACTGTTTCAAGACTGTGTTGAATTACAACCTCAGCCTTTTTGACAACGGTCTCTCGTCTTACAGTTGGAGATGTTATGTCTTCAAATATTGCACCAACTAGCTGATGATTTTCAATAGAGAAGAAGGAAACTCGTAAAAATTTTCCATTATGTCTGAATCTGTACTGCTGACTTTTCTTTCTTGAGAACTGCTCTTTGAATTTATCTGAGAATGATACAAATCTTTCAACAGGAAGACCACCAATCAAACTGAGTATGTCTTCATCAATTTCCACATCCATATCACCAAACAGTGAGATGAATATTGAGTTGCAGTCAACAATGTTCAATTTTCTATCAACCATAACAACCCCCATAGGAATTGTTCTGAGTAGAACATCTATCTTTGTCTGAGCTTCTTTTCTCATCTTGGTGACACACATCTCAGGTTCAGCCATTCCATCTAAATATGCTCTGGCCATGTCTTTACATGTGTTGTATCCACATCCACCACAGTTGAGTTGATCTGATTCATCATACTTACCAAGATTGATCAAAGCTTCCTGTATCTGCTCTTCTGTGTACTCGTTTCTTACAAAACATCTGTCCGCATTCACGCTGACCTTAAGTACATCATAGCCCTCTTCAAGGACCTTAGCGACAAAATAGGCTGGAACTTTAAACAGGTCATCCTGTTTCAATCTGCTTGATGTGTATTCAACTGAAGCTCTTTTCTTTCTTGAGATGCTGTTATCTTTCTTTGTGCCAGGACCATTTATGCATCCACCATCACAGGACAGCAACTCCAAAAATGAATCAATTGGTTTTACAAGTAAGTTATCAAGCGATGATATTATCTGAGTGTTACCACTGGCAGCTACTGCTTCATCTTGATAAGGATCATTTCCACAGGCAAGGGAGTTTATCATTCCACCCTCAATTGAATAGGCTGTGGTTCGCGCAGCTTTTGCTGGTATGAATTTTGGGATCTCTACTTTTCCATCATCGATTTCATCTGCAATCTCATCAAGATCAATCTTCTCCTCTTCAAGCCATGTTCTGAGCTCATCAAAGGTCAGTGCGTAGTTTGGATATCCAGGATGAGAATCTGCCTCTCCCTTCTTTGCAATACAGGGACCAATGAATACAATACCAATTTTCTCTCCATAGAGCTCTCTGAGATATGCACAGTGAAGCTGTAAAGGAGATGGTACTGGAGCTAGGTCCTTACTTAAGGATGGATAATATTTATTTACATGGTCAACAACGCTTGGACATGCTGTTGAGATCCAAGGACACTTTCCACCATGTTGAGCTGAATAGGAATCGACGCAGGCACTTACAAGTGCAGCACCGATTGCTGTCTCACTGATATATGAGAAACCTAATTTTTTGAGGGCGACCAAAAGTTCATCACCTCTTCCTTCAAATTCGGCTGAAAATGATGGGGCAATGGAGCAGTACATTGAAGAAGCACTGTTCATGAACATTCTAACTCTGGATAAATCTGAGCGTACTTTTTTGGCGTTGGAAGGACATACATCTACACATGCACCACAATAGATGCATCTTTCATGTATTACGACGGCATTGCCATCTTTAACCTGGATTGCTTTTACAGGACATGCTCTAACACATTTGTAGCAATCTCTGCATTCTGTTAGTTCGGTATAAATTGGATGTATCATAAAATCCCCTCTATTTGTTCAATTCTCGTTCAACGAGGTCCACCAAACAATCAGGATCTAGACCTTCAAAAGATATTCCATTGATTTTAATATTGGGACCATTCTTGCAGTTTCCCAAGCACAGGTGACCTTCAAGTTCTACAAAGTCTTCCAGATGATTCTCTTTGATGTAGCTCTCAATATTCTCCAGAGCCTTAGAATTACCTCTGGCAAAACAGGAGCTCCCCATGCACAATTCAACTTTTACCTTATTCATCCTTTCGTCCTTTTGTTAAAAAAAAGAAAATTACTATCTTACAATCAAGATAATAATTTTATAGAAGCCAACAATCTTCATCATTGCTGGCTAATATAATTACCAATCTTCACTTTCAGGTAAATTTTCTTTGTTATCAATTTTGGTCTGTAACTTTTGAGCTAAAACAGCAAAGTGAGTTGCTAGATCAGTTCTCTGCAGTGCAATACGGGAAGGCAGTCTTAAATCAGTTGGAACAAAACTCCAAATAGCTTTAATACCACACTTGACCAACAGCTCTGCTGATACTTGAGCTTGAGGAACAGGTACTGCAAGAATTGCAATATTGATTCTATTCTCAATGATATATTCTTCCATTTTTACCAATGGTCGAACTTCTACCTTTCCTACCTTCAAGCCATCTTTAGCTGGATCTTTATCAAATGCAGCTACAATCTGGAATCCGTAGTTTTCAAATCCTTCATAAGAAATCAAAGCCTTACCTAGGTTACCAGCACCAATTATGATAGCATCTGATACATTGTCCCACCCAAGAGAGTTTGTAAGAGATTCAATCAATTCAGTAACTTTGAAACCAACTTTAGGTTTACCTTCGATTCCTGAGAAAGAAAGATCTTTTCTAACTTGTATAGGATTCAATCCTAAATCTTTAGCAAGAATTGTAGCGGAAATAGTTTCCCTACCTTCTTCGTTATATTGTTTCATTAACCTCAAATAAGAAGGAAATCTTTTTATTGTTGGAATCGGAATTTTATGTTTCACTATCTTCTCCTCTTAAAGCATTTACAATTTCATCAATGATAAATTGTGGTGTTGATGTTCCAGTTGCAATACCTACAGTTTCATACTCATAGACTGCATCCGGTATATCACTTACTGAATTTATCAGAAAAACAGGCTTATTGAAACTCTCAGCGTACATTTTCAATCCATTTGTGTTTGAACTGTTGATTCCACCAATTACAACCATGCAATCTGTGTCATCCACCATGTCCTTCAGTGCCAAACGTCTTTTCTTTGTACTGTTGCAAAGAGTATTTGCAATCACCACTTCTCGGTCTTTGGTCTCTAAACTCTTCAACTTATCTAAAATAGCCTGACTTTTTGTCTGTGGAAATGTCGATTGAATGACCACAAATAAAGGTGCATCAGTAACTATCTTATCTACATCTTCAACGTTAGTAACCAGTGTTCTTGAATGAGGTGTCTCTACAGAATGTAAAAATATAGCTTCAGGATGGCCACTTTTTCCAATGACAACAACATGATATTTTATATCTGCTTTCTTGATCAAATCCTGTTCTTTTACAACTATAGGGCATGTAGCATCAACTACAATAAAATCATGCATGATGAGATATCTCATGATATCTTCTTTCACTCCATGAGCTCTCAACACAATTATCCCAGGTTCAACTGAATCAATCTGATTCTCATCTATTACCTCAACTCCCATTTCGTTGAAGCCTTCAATGACTCTCTCATTATGAATCAAGTAACCAAGGGAATAAACTTTCTTGTTGTACTTTTTTCCCCATGCTATTGCTTTATACATTTTATTCACTGCAATTGATACACCACTGCAATAACTTATGTAATCTGAGATTATAACATTCAAATAAACACTTCCCCTAATTTACTAACTTTCTTGAAAAGTATACTCGGTTTTTTCTATTATTGCAAATAGATAAAAATTTATTTATATTTTCCAAACTGTTAAAAAAACTCTCTACCTGAAAAATTATTCAAATAGAGAGTTATATTTATATAAAATTTTAAGTTTTATATATTACTTAATAGCCTTTTTCTTTTTCTTATTTGCCATACCATTTGAAATCCAATAAAGGAATGATGGAGCAATAAAGTTAGAAGAATATGTACCAATAACAATACCAAAGATCATTTCAATTGCGAACAATTGAATGCTACCTGTTGCTAAAATTGCTAAAGGCAATACAGCCAATACTGTTGTCAAACTTGACAAAATAGTACGAGATAAAGTCTGTGTAACACTGTGCTCGATGATCTCTTGCATAGGTTTATTCTTCATGAGTTCACTGTTCTCACGAACTCTATCAAAAATAACAATTGTTGCATTCAATGAATAACCAATAATTGTCAATACAGCAGCAATAGTTGTACTAGATACTTCAAACTTGAACAATGCGATGAAGCCCAAAAGCATCAATACATCGTGAGTTAAAGCGATGATACTAGATAGTGCATATGCAATACGGAAACGAATCCAAACATAAAGAAGGATCAATACCATTGCAATCAATACAGCTAGAATGGAACCACTTACCAATGTCTGAGAATACTTAGGACCGATGAAATTACTTTCAAGTACTACGAATCCTTCATCAGTGAAAGTGTTTGCAAGATTTTCACTTACAGCTTCTTCCATTGAAGCTTGTGTATCACCATCATTTGTGCTCAATCTAACTTGGAATACCTGAGATGCATCTGAACCAACTGTCTGTACTTGAACATTGCCCAAAGCACTCAAAGCTTCTCTAACTTCATCGATAGAAACAGTATCACCAGTTGAATTTTCAAAATTCAATGATGTCTTGTCGCTGCTCAATGTTGCAGGGAAACCATAACCAGCTAGAATATTTGCAGTTTGAAGTGAACCATCTACAGCTGTAGCAGTGACACCATCAAGAGCATTCAAACCATCTGCAAGTTCTGCAGCAGTTGCATATGTTGAACTTGGGAAAGATTTAACTACTGCACCAGAGTCATCTCTAGTTGTGATAGTTATAGTAGAATTATCTAAAGCTAAAGTAGCTGATGCATCACCATTATATGATACTTCAAGTCCTACTGGAGCTATCTGTATGCGTTGACTCAAACCACTTTCGAAGTCAATACCAGTATTGAATCCACCATTGAAGAATATTGAGAACATACCAACAAGTAACAATACGATTGATACTGTCAATGCAATAAATCGTACCTTAATAACAGGAAGATTTTTTTTAGCCATTATTTTACCCTCCCAATATGTAATTTTGCGCCTTCTTTATCTGTAACTGTTGCGTCGAAGATAAGGTGTGATACGAATAATGAAGTGAATAATGAACTTATGATACCAATAGCCAATGTATTAGCAAATCCCTTTACACTGCTTGAACCAAGCTGTGATAATACGAGAGCTGCAATGATGGTTGTTATGTTAGCATCCATAATTGTCCAGAAAGCTTTGCCAAAACCAGCTCTAATAGATGCCTGGGAGCTCTTTCCTAATCTAAGTTCTTCTCTAATTCTTTCGTATATAATTACGTTTGCATCAACGGCCATACCTAATGTAAGAATAAGACCTGCAATTGATGTCAATGTCAATGTGAAATGAAGCGCGGACAATACAGAGAGCATTATGAGTAAGTTAAATACCAACGCCAAATCTGCAACAAGACCACTTGCTCCATAGTAAATTACCATGAACAGTACAACCAATACCAAACCAATAAGAATTGCTTCTAGACCAGCTGCAACAGCATCTTCACCTAATGTAGCACCAACAGACTGTTGACTTGATACGATCAATTCAATTGGAAGAGCAGCTGTTCTTAGAACAATTGCTAAAGCAGAAGCTTCATCAGCTGAGAATCCAGAGATCTGAACGTCCTGTCTGATTGGCTCATTGATAGTAGCGATAGATTTTACCTTACCATCCATTACAACAGCCATAGCATCACCAACATGAGTTGAAGTGAATTTATAGAATGCATCACCACCAACAGCATCAAGATGGAAGTTAACAACAGGTTGACCTGTTATACCATTTGTACCTGTTTGAGCGCTCTCTAGGTGGATACCGTCAAGACCAATCTCACTATCGATAACTACAAATCTCTGTAATTCATCAATACCGTATGAGTCTTTTGTGTAATAACCAGCGGCAATCTTACCTGCAGGTAAGAAGTCAGGCTGTTTTATAGCACCAGTATCTGTATATGCTTCTGAAGGATTTTCAGTGAAATATTCATTTAACTTAGTAGATAATGTTTCATCAACAATCTGGAATACCAAAGAACCCTTACCCTGCAAGAAAGTATTAACTCTTTCAGGATCAGTTGCACCAGGAATTTCAATTAAGATTTGATCATCACCCTGCAATCTGATTTCAGGTTCACTAACACCAAATTGGTCAATTCTAGTTTGAAGAATTTCAATGTCTTGATTTACAAGTGTTTTGATTTCTGCATCAGAAGCGGTTTTTCCTGCTTTCTCTTCATAGGCTGCTGTATCAGCATCTAATAAAATACTCATACCACCTTTGAGATCAAGACCAAGCTGCAATACATTATCACTTAGGGTTTTAACGCCAACAATGGTAGTACGATATTGCTGTTCGATTGTGTCGAACATATCTTTTTCTGTATAGAAACCAGCACAAAGAGTTGTGATATTCCATGCTGGAACATCTTTCTTCATTGCCTTGTAATTAGTCTTCGCTGTCTTCTCAAGATAAACAAACTCTGCTGGAACTGCTGCCTCAGCATCACTTGCTACTAAATCCTTGATAGTACGAAGATCCCTGGTAGCCTGCCCTCTGGCATACTCCCTAATTTGCTCGTTAGAGCCACTTGCGAGATCCTTGGTCTCCTGAGGAACGGCAGTATACCACTTAATAGTAGGGTATAAGAAATAGCCGCACATCAATAGAACCAAAAGAACAATGATCAGTCGATCACGTTTTTTCATAGCTTTCTCCAATCGTAACGTTTGATAATATTATTTATTTTTTTTATCTGAACTTTCTGTAGATTCTTTGTCTTCAATAAGTTCTGATTTTTCTTCTTTAGCAGCCACTGCATCAGCTTTTGCTTTCTTCTTAGTTGAAGGTTTTGCTGCGCCTTTTTTAGAAACAACGCTGCTAATAGCACCTTTTGTAAATTCAATACGTGCATTGTCATCAACTTTTAAAACGACAGTTTTTTCGCGTACTGCCACTACAGTACCGTGAATACCACCAATAGTTACAACTTTATCGCCTTTTGCAACTGTACTGATCATATCTTTAGCTTCTTTATCTTTCTTTCTCTGAGGACGAATGATAAGGAAATACATAATTACGATAATAAGTGCGAAAGTAATTAGGGATGTTGCCATAGAACCTGTTGTACCTGCACTAGATGTACCGGTAGTGCCCATAAGAGTTAACAATGAATTCATGTTAGACCTTCCTTTATAATTCAAAACCAACATTAGGTTAATTTCGAGTAAAATGTTCCCATAAATTAGGAAATAGATGATAAACCACTATTTGTGTTAGTTTATCAATGAAATTTAAAATACCATGTAAGACCAATAATAGTCAAGAAATAGTTTTTTTATATCCAAGATTATAGAATAAATACAGAAAAAGGACCCCGTAAAGTCAATTCTTAACGAAGCCCTTTTGATTTGCTAGGCAAATTATGATGCTTACATCATGCCGCCCATACCACCCATTCCTGGATTTCCAGCAGGCATTGCTGGTGAATCATTTGATGGGATATCTGTAATTGCACATTCTGTTGTTAGAATCAATTGAGCAATTGATGCTGCATTCTGTAGTGCACAACGAGTAACTTTCATAGGATCCAAAATACCATTTTCAACCATGTTTACCCATTTCATTGCAGAAGCATCGAAACCAATACCATTCTCATTGTTCTTACACTTGTCAGCAATGATTGAACCATCAAGACCTGCATTCTCTGCAATCTGTCTGATAGGTTCTTCCAATGCACGACGTACAATTTTGTAACCAATTCTTTCATCTTCTGATAATTCTGATAGATCTTTTTTATCTAAAGCTTTTAGAGATTGAACAAGAGCTACACCACCACCAGGGATAACACCCTCTTCAATAGCAGCACGAGTTGCACTAAGTGCATCTTCAACTCTATGTTTCTTTTCTTTCAATTCAGCTTCAGTTGCAGCACCAACATTAACTACTGCTACACCACCTGCAAGTTTAGCAAGTCTTTCCTGTAGTTTTTCTCTGTCATAATCACTTGTTGATTCCATGATCTGAGCTTTAATTTGAGCTGTTCTTTCGTCAATATCAGACTTCTTACCAGCACCGTTGATGATTGTTGTATCTTCTTTACCAACTTTAACACTCTTAGCACGGCCAAGCATTGTTAAATCAGCACTCTCTAGAGTCAAGCCAATTTCTTCACTGATCAACTGTCCACCAGTCAATACTGCGATATCTTCCAACATTGCTTTACGTCTGTCACCAAAACCTGGTGCTTTAACAGCAACAACGTTCAAGATACCACGAACACTGTTAACTACCAATGTAGCCAATGCTTCGCTCTCTACGTCTTCAGCAATGATCAATAAAGGTTTGTTTGTCTGAGCTACTTTCTCTAGAACAGGAAGTAATTCTTTCATGTTTGATATTTTCTTGTCATAAACCAAGATGAATGGATCTTCTAAGATAGAAGTCATTGTCTCTCTGTTGTTACAGAAATAAGCGCTTAAATAACCTCTGTCGAACTGCATACCTTCAACAAAGTCTGTTGTTGTTTCAAATGTTTTTGATTCTTCAACAGTGATAACACCATCTTTACCAACTTTTTCCATTGCATTTGAAATTTCATCACCGATAGTTCTATCGTTGTTTGCACTGATTGTAGCAACCTGAGCAATCTCTTCTTTGTCTTTAATAGACTTAGACATCTTGCTGATCTCGCTAACTGCATCAGTTACAGCTAAATCAATACCACGACGAATACCCATTGGATTTACACCAGAAGCAACGCTCTTCATACCCTCTTTAGTAATAGCCCAAGCTAATACAGTTGCGGTAGTTGTACCATCACCAGCTACATCGTTTGTCTTTGTAGCTACTTCTTTTAGTAACTGAGCACCCATATTTTCAAAGGGATCTTCTAACTCAATTTCACGTGCTACAGATACACCATCTTTAGTTACAGTTGGAGCACCAAACTTTTTGTCTAATAAGACCAATCTACCTTTAGGTCCTAAAGTAGTCATGACTGCTCGAGAAATCTTCTCAACACCATTTACCAAAGATTTTCGTGATTCTTCACCAAATTGTAGTTGTTTTGCCATTATTTAAATCCTCTCTTTAAATATTGTTTAATATTAATTTAAATTAATAATTAAATGTAAATTTCAATATAGAAGGGAAAAATCCCTTTGTACAAAAAAGTACTAATAAATCTTAAAATTGACAAGTAATAAATTAAATATTATTTTTATAAACAATTCCTTATAGTACAAGCACTCCCAGCAACATTGCAAAAATAATGCTGAATAAATTGCTCATCAAATTAACTTTGTCATTATCAAAGAAACGCACACCTCTTACCAGAGGTAATCTCTTATTATCTATATATTCTTTTTCTGTTAATTTATTATTTTTTTCATCAAAATAGTGAGCCTGTATTGTAGCTCCCATGACACTGTCTATCAAACATCCTGCAAATCCAGTGACAGCTGCCACCATCATATAAGATATTGTAGAGAAGCTTGGATAGAAATAGCATGAATACCAAATCATTGCCGTAATTAGAGATGCAATGAAACCTCCAAGTGTGCCTTCAAATGAAATTCCACCAGACAGACCACTCTTTTGAGGCTTACCTGTAATTATTGAGACAGTCAAACCTTTGAAGAGCATTCCTATCTCACCGGCAGATGTATCACATACTGCTTCACATATTGAGCCACCAAACATAAGTAGAATGATAGGATTGGGATTTATTAAATATGCAATAGCAAGAATCATCACAAGTCCACCGTTGCTGAATACCTGAACCCAATCTCTGGTATTTCCTTTTTCCTGGATCTCTTCGGCTTCCTTATATACTTCATTGTTTTCATTTATCTTTGCAAGAACTGCTGCAAGTATCATGAAAAACATATAAACAAGCAATCCTCCAGTTCCAAATGCAAAAACTACAATTGTACCCAAAGTAAAAGCGGCAACAGATCCAGAGCCGCTCAACAGTTTGAATTTATAAGCAATTATGGAAATAATTACCATAGCTGCAATTATATATAGGTAGAAGAAAGGTAATTTTATGATGAATGCATCAATAAAACCATTTATAGAATTTGAACTCCCAGATATCATGAAATTATCTATCATAGAATGACTCCTGCTAAAATAGCTGCAATTAAAGGAACAGAAACATTATCAAGGCCAAGTGGAGTCAACATCTCAACAAGTGCGGATACAATAGATATTATGAGAGATGCAACAATTATCTGAAGAGTTCCAAATGATGTTGATAGTGCCAATGTGAACACACATACAAGATTACAGACAACGGCCATCACAAACGAACCAAGGTATGTTTTTCCGCCCGTTTTCAGAGATATCTTCTTATTTCCCCATAGTGTTCCTGTTATTGCTGCAAAGCCATCGCCATATCCCATGCACAGAACTCCAATTGTTCCTGCATAGAAAGGAAGATAACCAGAATAGCAGAGATAGAGCAGAACACTGATTGAAAATGGATAATAAATCAGACCATAGTTTCGTTTCTTACCGACAAAACCAAATATCTCACCGACTTTGGGGTTCAAAATTGTAAATGCGTTCAAAAACATGAAAACTAGAGGCGCAATTATGACAATTTCCATGTCCAATTTAAAATATAAATTGATCAGCCACCAGTTTGAAACACCAATATGAACGATTTTTCTTAGGATTTCGTTGTTTATTTGGGTAGTTCTCTTCAAAACAGCAACAAAAGCAAGAATTATTATAATAAATAAAATGGACCATACAAGGCCTGTAACGTTAGAATTCATAGATAAATAATGAATTAATAAAAATATTTTATCAAGTAGTCACAATATAATATGCAACTCAATTGACAACCTTCGAAGGAAGATGTAACCTATTAGTAGCTTAACAGTAGCAATTACTATTTTCTTTCTCTCTTTATCCTTTCGGCAAATGTGTTGGAAACCCTTAAGATTAATAGACATTAGATTTTCTAGTTCTCGCGATACTATTTCAAGCAAATTAATTTTAAAGGAAGTCCTAACATGGCAAAAAAACTTTATGTAGGTAACTTAAGTTACAACACAACAGAAGAAGGTCTAAGAGATCTATTCGCTCAATTCGGTACTGTAAACAGTGCAAACATCATCATCGACAGAGACACTCGTCGTTCTAAAGGATTCGGCTTTGTTGAATTAGAAGAAGATGATGCAGCAGATGCAGCTATCTCACAACTAGACGGCAAAGAATACGAAAGACGTAACCTACGTGTTAACGAAGCTATTTCAAAACCTCGTAACAATGACCGTGGTGGTTATAGAAGATAATTTAATTAATATTAGATCCAACACTACATATGAAGGAATCAGAAATGGTTCCTTTTTTGTGCCCATCAAAAAAAGGACTCCTTTAAAGAGTCCCTTTTTTTTATTCGTGTGAATATTTTTAATTTTTTTATGCTTCTTTATGCTTCTTTGGTATAGATGAAGAAATTCTCATCTTCTTTGCCCTCATCATATAGTTCAGTGGAGATGGCACTCTCTCTTTTGAATCCAAGATGGTCATAAAAATGATAATCGCAATCAGTTGCTGTCTGCAGACCAATCTTTTTTATACCTTGCTCTCTGCAATCTTTCAGATATTGTTTGATGAAGCTCTTTCCAAGTCCATGACCTTTTGCCAGTGGAGATACCATAAGTAGATATACCTCACTTTCAAAATCTGCTTCACTGTATAGAGTGTGGCAATCTTTTTCATAGAGTCTGAAGAATGATAGTGCTGTCAGTCTGTTTCCGAAGTCACCTTTGAGTGTACTGAGGAGTATCTTTGCATGTAAGTGCAACATTTTAAGTTTTGTTTTCTTCTTTCCCATCTCTGCAAATATAAGACCTAGAATCTGATCTTTTTCATTCACAACAATTCTTGTATAAGAACATTGTATCAATACTTCTTGCAGATAATATTCAAATGGAACATCAACATTTTTTAGATTCTTAAAATGTAAATCGAAGTCTCATGTTTCTTTCAATAATTCGACAACCTTAGTAAAATACTGGTCATCATATGTCTTTATTTTTGTTTTCATATGTGTATATTATAACACCGAAATTGTTTATTTTCAATATGGTACAAAAGTTACCAATTTAGTATATTTATATATTTGGGGTGTTTTTACTTGTATTATAACCAAAACTATTGTATATTTATACGGAAAAAATACACCGAAAATCAAAACATAATTACTACAGGAGTATACATATGCGAGAACGTCACACTAGACTTACCGTTGTCAAAGAAATGATCAAAAACAATCGAATTGACAATCAGGATATGCTTTTAGAAATGCTAAAGAAAGAAGGTTTCACCGTAACACAGGCAACCTTATCTAGAGATTTAAAAATGTTAAAGGTCGGAAAAATTTCCGATGGTTGGTCAGGATACTATTACGCACTACCAGAAAACGACTTAATAAGTGAATCAGAAAAGAGCTACATGCAAGATGTTAGAAGAGGCATTCTCTCAATCGAATTCAGTGGTAACTTTGGTGTTATTAAAACCCGCAGTGGTCACGCAAATAGCGTTGCAATTGCTTTAGATGTGTTGGCATTGCCTGAGATTTTAGGTACACTTGCTGGTGACGATACTATTTTCGTAATTCTTAGAGAAGGAATGACAAAAGAAGACCTTCAAGAGAGTTTCAAAAACAGAATTCCTGATATCCAGGAATAGTCATTTCCAAAACTACAGGAGACACACAATGGAATACAAAAATCTTGATACTGTATCATCTTTTAAAGATTTGAAGAAGTTAAATCCTTACAATGTAAAATGTAACATCAATAAGAAACGTATTGAAAAATACCAAATTACTGAAGGTGGCGGTCTGACTTACAGCTATGCAACAATGCCTGTTGATGAAACACACATTGAAACTTTCCAAGAGATGGCAGATGAATGTCAGGTCATTGAAAAATACAAAGCTATATTGAATGGCGAGAGAATGAACACCGGAGAGAACCGTCTTGTTCTACATCAATTGACTCGTGGACAGATCTTAAATGATGTTGTAGCTGATGGCGAGAACAAAGGTGATTTCTACAAAGAGCAGTTGAACAGAATTCGTCTGTTCTCAGATAAAGTTAGAAATGGTGAGATTGTTGGTTCAACTGGAAAGAAATTCAAGAAAGTTGTTCAAATTGGAATCGGTGGCAGTGATTTAGGTCCAAGAGCTCTTTACCTCGCATTACGTGGTTATTGTCTAGGAAATGAGCAGCAGGTGATTGAAGCTGATTTCATCAGCAATGTTGATCCTGATGACGTAGCAAATGTAACAAAAGATCTAGATTTCGAAGAGACTCTATTCATTCTTGTTTCTAAAAGTGGAACAACTCAAGAGACTCTAACAAACAGAGATTTGGTATTGCAAGCTCTGAAGAATACAAACATTGAAGGTTTTGATAGCAAGAAGCACATGATTGCTGTAACAAGCAAAACAAGTCCTCTAGCTAACAGTGAAGATGTTTTAGATGCATTCTTCATTGATGACTACATTGGTGGTCGTTATAGCTCTACAAGTGCTGTTGGTGGAGCAATCCTTTCAATCGCATTTGGTTTCGATGTATTTGAAGAATTATTATTAGGTGCTCATGAAGTTGATGTAAAATCATTGCATCCTGATGTATTGGAAAACCCTGCACTTCTTGATGCTTTGATTGGTGTATATTTGAGAAACGTTTTGGGCTTGCCTTCAACAGCAGTTCTTCCTTACTCACAGGCTCTATCAAGATTCCCTGCACATCTACAGCAATTGGACATGGAAAGCAATGGTAAGACAGTGAACAGAGATAAGAAGAGAGTTTCTTACCACACAGGTCCAGTAATTTTTGGTGAACCTGGTACAAATGGTCAGCACTCATTCTATCAACTGCTTCACCAGGGAACAGATACAGTTCCTTTGCAGTTCATTGGTTTCAAGAAAAGTCAGTTTGAAAAAGATATCGTGACAGATAACTCAACAAGTCAGGCAAAATTGAATGCCAACCTTGCAGCTCAGATTGTAGCTTTTGCTTTGGGTAAGAATGATGAAAATCCTAACAAAGTATTTGAAGGCAATCGTTATTCTTCATTGCTGTTGGCAGATCAATTGACTCCTAAAACATTGGGTGCTTTGCTATCTCACTTCGAGAACAAAGTTATGTTCCAAGGTTTCATCTGGAACTTGAACTCATTCGATCAAGAAGGTGTTCAACTTGGTAAGCTTCTAGCTAAGAAAGTACTGAGAGGCTGTGATGGCGACGAAGTATTGAAAGCTTATGCTGACATGCTATAAATAGCAGATTAACTGATCCTATAAATAAAGACGCTCAATTTTGAGCGTCTTTACTGTTTTATTATATGTACTTTTATTTTTAGGCCTTGAGCTCTCTTCTCTTGTTGTATGTAAACACAAGAATTCCAGCTGCAACAACAAGTAAGTAACCAAGTAAGGCATATACTGTTGGAACCTCACGGAACAGAAAGAATGAGAACATAGCTGCAAATACAACACCAAAGTATTCAAATACAGATATCTCTCTAGCTGGTGCATATGAGTAAGCATATGTGACACCAATCTGACCACCAGTTGCAGCTACACCTGCGAGAATCAAAAGAAGCAACTGTGTGCCATCCATGTTCACATATTGCACTGCGGTGAAAGGAAGGCAGAACAGACAGGAGAAGATTGAGAAGAATGCAATCATGACATTCTTGTTCGCTCCCTCTTGGCTTATCTTTCTTACAAGAGTGTAAGCAAAACCAGCTCCAACACCACCACCGACAGCAATCAAGTAATCAAAGACACGACCACCATTCAATGAAGGATTGGCAACAAGTGCTGCTCCCATGAATGCCACGAACACAAATAGAATCTGTGCCAATTTTGGTCTCTCTTTCAAAATGAATGCTGAGAATATTATTGTGCAGAATGGTCCTATCTTCTGAAGCACCACTGCATCACTCAAAATCAAATGATCCACGGCATAATAGTTTGCAACCATTGCCAGTGTTCCTACAAAACTTCTCAAAGTCAGAAGAGGAATGTGTCTTCTTTCCAACTTTGGTCTATTCTCTTTATCTCTAAATATTACAAACAGGATAACAATACCTGCTACAAAGTTTCTAAAAAAAGCTTTTTGCATTGATGGTAAATCGCCTGACATACGAACAAAAACGTTCATCACTGCAAAGCTAAATGCGCTGAATATAAGAAAAGTTATTCCTTTCTGTCTATTATTCACTGAACTACTCCCTCAATTAAGTTAAAAGAACTCTATCCTTATGAAGAATATGTTTCAAGTAATATTGCGGGATTTAAATAATTAGAAATAATAAAAGATTTGATTTGAAAAAAAATAATCCCCGGAAGACCAAAAGGAGGTAAAAGTCAACCGAGGCAAAACAAAAGGAGGTTGAAGAGTTTGCACTCTTCATAAGAGAGTTTTTGATGTCTCTCTTATGTGAATAAATATATAAACTTTTATAAAAAACATCAAGTATTATTATAAAAAAAATTTAAAAAAAGTCTACTTTTATCATTTAATATACTTATTATCTCTTTATATTGAATAGATTTATCACAGTTTTATCTTTTTTTTCTAACAATTTATTAACATTTAAAAAGTTAGTTTTCTTAAAAAAAGTGACATTCAATATATTATTTGATTCAAAAAAAATAGAGGATTGCTCATGCAATCCCCATAATATACTTTTGCCATTATCTAGCAGTCAATATTCTCTTCATTTTTCATTGAAGATGGCTGACGAGTATTTTCAAGAACATCTCTCCATAGACTTCCTTCAATATCAACTCTGTTTCTCTTTGAAACTGCCTGCTTGATAGGAATCAAAACAAAGCGGTTGTTGATTTGAGAGATCAAACACTGAGTTTTACCACTCATTGCAGCATGTGCTGCATGGGCACCCAATCTAGCACAGTAGATTGAATCGTATGAGTTAGCTGGAGCTGATCTGATTATGTATGAAGGGTCAATGTATTTGACGTTTGTCTCAATGCCTTCTTCTTTGAAGAACTTCTTGATCTCATCTTTTAGGAACAGACCAATATCAGCATATTTAACATTACCTGAAGCATCTCTCTCTCCAGTCTCTGGAACAAGATCCTGACCAGCGCCCTCTGCAATTAGAATGACAGCATGCTTTCTTGTCAAAATTCTTTCTTTAAGATGTGCAAAAAGTCCATTGTTACCATACAAGTCAAAAGGACTCTCTGGAATCAAGCAGAAATTGACATCACTTTGAGCTAAGGAGGTGTGAGCTGCAATGAAACCACTCTCACGGCCCATTACTTTAACAAGTCCAATACCGTTGATTGAGTTTTTAGCTTCAACATGAGCACCACGTACACTAGGAACAGCTGCTCCAACTGCAGTATCAAACCCAAATGAACTTTGAATGAAGGATAGATCATTATCAATTGTCTTTGGAACACCAACAACACTGATTTTCAATCCTCTCTTCTTGATCTCCTCACCGATATCAAATGCACCACGCAATGTACCATCACCACCAACGGCAATGAGAATGTTGATGTTCATCTTCTCTAGAGAATCAACAATTTCATCAACCTGCATTCCGCCACCACGAGCAGAACCCAAGATTGTACCACCTTTCTCCTGTATATCATCAACAACATCAGGATTCAGTGGAATCAGAGGCCATGGACTGTTTTCAAGCAAACCACGATATCCATATTGAACACCACTGATTCTTCTAACACCATATCTATACCAGAAACATCTAACTACAGCTCTGATTATGTTATTCAAACCAGGACATATACCACCGCATGTACAGATTGCAGCGTGAACATGAGCAGGATTGAAATAAATCTTTGAACGTGGTCCAGCTTTCTCTACAGTATCCTTAATCAGTGGATCTCTGTATTCTTTTCCATTATCAACAGTATCAACACTGAAGAATAGACGATCATTATCATCTACATAGTTAGCAAGACCATCTCCCTTACTTGTACTCATAACAATAGGAGTTACAATTTTAGGTTCTCCAAGATTGGATATATCAAAATCATATTTCAAGAACGCTTTACTTTCTTTTGTATTTTTCTTTTCCATGATAATTCTCCTTTTTATATAAAGAAATGGGAAGAATTAAGCATAATTCCCCCCACCAGTATAGTTATTTTATCTCTCCATCTTCATCAAACTGAGATAGAATGTTATTAAAATCATTAGCAAACACTTGATAAGGAGCTTGTGTGATCTCCTTAATAGAACTTTGAAAAACTTTGTATTTATCAAGCAGGATGATACCAAATGGAGTCAGTTTTGCTCCAACTCTTGAAGTTCCACCTTTTCGTCGAACCAACACCGCTTTTCCAAGAGACTTCTCTAATTTAGAAATCATTGTATAAGCTTTAGAGTAAGAGATTCCCAGACTAGATGCTGCTGCTCTCAAAGAACCTTTTTCTTGGATTCTTTCGAGTAACCAAACAACTCCTATTCCCATGAACTTTTCATCATTTTCATCTACAAGATAAATTTTAGTTTTTAGCTCCATAACTCTCCTGCTGCCTTATAAATAATATTCAATAAATCAGGAATCTTATCACTATCAACACTGCAATAAGCCACACGAAGTACCTTATCCATGATGTTGATTACACCAACTCCATATTTATCTAATAAAAGAAGTCTGAGTTCTTCAACGCTTCCTTCACATTTAAAGGATAAGAAGTATCCACTATTAAATGCAAGGGGTTTGATATAAGTTATATCCTTTTTTTCGTCTAAATTGGACTTAATGATGAGATATCTCTTTTCCATCTCGTTTACAGCATCCAATTTGTCTTTTTCATAAGCCTCTTCATCTTGCATTGCTTTTACCAAAAGACTCTGACCAGGTTTTGTACAGTTGGATACACTTGCACGGATGCTTCCTTTGATCTTTGTTTCAAATGCAGCATACTGCTCATCGCTCATGTTCTTGCATGAATATGTGATGAAACCAATTCTGAATCCCCATACCATTGCTTCTTTTGTAGCTGCATCACCCTTTATTGCAAGAATGTTCTCATGACAGTCAGCAAGCAGTGCAAAAAGACTCTCTCTTGATGTGTTCTCTTCATAGAACAGACCAAAGTATGCATCATCGCTTATAACAACAAGCTTCTTACCTTTATCAGCCTGTCTTACAAGAACATCACGAATGCTCTCCATTTCAGAAACTGTTGGAGTGTAACCTGTAGGGTTGTTTGGGAAGTTAAGAAGAGTGACAATCTTCTGTGATTCACTGCTCTCTATTGCCTTCTCAAATCCTTCTAGGTTGAAATGACATCCACTTTCATCATATAGATCAAAAGTTTCAATATCTGCACCAGCATTCTCTCTTGCAATCAAATCATAGTTATCCCAGAAGAGGTTAGGAAGTAGAAGTTTCTCTCCAGAGTTCAAGAACATTCTGATCAGAATGCCAATTGCATGAGTCAATCCTGCAGTAACAACAGGGGTTGATGTTCTCTTTCCTTCAAGACCAGGATTCTTCTTCAACATATCTGCCAACCATAGAGCTCTGAGCTCAGGAAGACCTGCACCTGGTGCATATGTGAAGATATCTGAAGGCTGTACTTTAGTTTGATCAAAACAATCATAGATACCATTCAAATAAAGAGGTTGCTTATTTATAAAAGCCTGTCCCACTGTTGCATTGTGTTTTGTAGCTTTAGCTTTTGCAGCAGCACTCTGAGCAACAATTCCCTTAGGAAAATACATACGCTTTCCGTACTCAGAAAGGCACTGGCCAATAGTACAATTATCAAGTACATCATTCAATTCAATTGCTAATTCATTCATCTGTCGTCTCTCTCCCGTTCCGTAAAGGAATCTATCTTATTAATACAATAATGTTACTATATAAACAAACTGTAACTTTTGTAACTTAAAACCCTTAGTTGTTAATAAAAGCACAATTTATCGTTTAAAACAACTCTCCTTGTGTAAAATCATCATCTTTTTGGACATTTTTTTTACTTTTTACAGGTTGCCTGCTGTTTTCATCACCTTCAGGTGCATCTTTTTTGGCATCATCAAAGCCAGATTCAAGTCTTTCTAGGAACTCAGCTTCCTCAACAATCGTTATTCCAAGCTTCTCAGCCTTTGTTTTCTTTGATCCGCCGTTCTTACCGAGCAGCAGATGAGTTGTCTTTCCTGTGATAGCTGATACTGTTCGTCCTCCACGCTTTTCAATCTCTTCCAGAGCTTTTGTTCGTGGATTGAAGTTCTCAAATGATCCTGTAGCACACCACACCTCTCCTTCAAAAGTCTGAGGCATCTCTTCCTTCTCACTTCTATCTTCCATCATGGAAAGTCCTGCAGCTTTCAAAGCAGCAATTCTCTCCAGCATCACTGGGTCCTTTAAAGATTGAATTATGTTCTCACTTGTCTTCTGTGCAATGAGGGGAATCTTTGAAAGTTCTTCATAGTCCTCTCTTTCAACAACCTCAAGAATCTTGTCCATGGAATCAAGACCGAAGTCGATTATCATATCGACAGCTTTCTTTCCAACTTCAGGGATGCCCAAGGATGTGAGCACTCTTGAGAATGGAGCTTTCTTGCTCTCTTCAAGACCATCAATGATTGCATTGACCTTCTTCTCTCCAAAACCAGGCTCTCCTACAAGTGATTTTATATCTGCAGTGTAAAGATCCTGCACATCTTTTATCATTTTCTTATCCACGAGAAACTTGAGAGTCTTTGGACCAAGTGAATCAATATCCATCTGAGCTTTTCCAGCGAAGAACTCAAGTCTTCCAAGAACCTGGGATGGACAGTAATCATTTGGACAGAAAGTATGAGCACCCTTCTGAATAAGAGCTGTACCACATACAGGACATGAAGTTGGAAGTCTGTATGTTGTGTTTCCTATCTCATTCTTCTCCACAACTCTCTCAACAGCGGGAATTACATCACCTCTCTTGCTGACTTCAACAGAATCTCCGACGGCCAATTCCAACTCATCAATGTGAAGTTGGTTGTGAAGTGTTACATTCTTTACTGTGGATCCACCGATTTGAACAGCTTTTATGCGAGCAACAGGAGTCACTCGGCCAGTACGACCGACTTGAACATCAATCGATTTGATTGTGCTCTCAGCCTGTGGTGATTCAAATTTATATGCAATTGCCCATCTTGGATGGTGAACTGTGTATCCAAGTTTCTCTCTGACCTTCAATTCATTGACCTTCATAACAAGACCATCAATCTCATAGTCCAATGAAGATCTGTTTTTGGTTTGAACTTCAACCTGTTTGGGTAGATCAGAAAAACTTCCACTTATGCCTGTCAGATTGACCTTTTTGAGTCTCTCATCTGCTTCTTTTTTGGAATTACAGAACACACCAAATGTTGGATTGATTCTGAATCCAAGAGCTTTCAGCTCTGCAAGAATCTCAAGATGGTCTGTAAAAGGTGTTTCATTGTTAGGCCAGAATCCTTCATATACAAATATATTCAGAGGGACTTTGGCGGTCTCACTGCTTTTCTTACGTCTTATTGTGCCGGCACAGAGGTTTCTTGGATTTGCAAATGGCTCTTCCAAGGTCTCGTTGATCTTCTCAAATTCAGCTTTAGGAAGATAGATCTCTCCTCTGACTGCAATATCTATTGGCTTTGATAGTTTCAATGGAATTGATGAGATTGTTCTGACGTTGTTTGTTACATCATTTCCAACTGCACCATTACCACGAGTCACGCCTCGAACAAGAATCCCCTTCTCATAATAAAGAACGATGGAGATACCATCTATCTTCTGCTCAAGAACAAACGACAGCTCTTTATCTTCTTTTGCCTCACATTTATCAATCCAGGAATGAATCAGTGCTGTATCATATGCTTTATCAAGGCTCAATACAGGAATTGTATGAGTTACCTCAGGGAAATCACTTGAAAGATCGGAGCCAACTCTGTGGGTTGGAGACGATGCAAAGCACAGGGAAGGATAGGTCTCTTCAATAAGTTTCAATCTATCAAAAAGTCTATCATATTCTCTATCACTCACAAGAGGTTTGGCTTCAACATAATATGCTCTCTGATAAGCCAATAATTTTTCATTTAATTCTACTGTTTCATTATATAATTTTTCTGAATTGTCCATGCCGCTATATTACAACAGATGTCTCTAATTATCTATAAGTTACAAAAGAATGGATGCAAAAATAATTCAAATAAATGAAGATTTATGATTTTAATGTCAATGATTGCAAGGACTTAGAAAGAGCTG
>JBFHKM010000036.1:0-21762 GCA_041595335.1 Sphaerochaetaceae bacterium | reverse complement strand
GAGAGGTGCATATTATAAAATATCACAGCTATCAGATGAGCAAAAACAGAAAGGTGTTATTGCTTGTTCAGCTGGTAACCATGCACAGGGTGTTGCTCTTGCAGCTCAAAAAAACAACATAAAATCAATCATCTGTATTCCAGAGGGTGCCCCTATTTCTAAGGTGGAAGCCACAAGAGAATATGGTGCACAGGTTGAACTTGTTAAAGGTGTTTATGATGATGCCTACAGCAGAGCACTTGAGATTCAAAAAGAAACAGGTATGGAATTCATTCATCCTTTCAATGATGAGATGGTTATTGCAGGTCAAGGTACAATTGGTCTTGAGATTCTTGATCAGTTAAGTGATGTTGACGCTGTTATTATTCCAATCGGTGGTGGTGGTCTCATAAGTGGTGTTGCCTTCGCAATTAAATCTTTAAAACCAGAATGTAAAATTTATGGCGTCCAATCTCAAGGTGCTCCAAGCATGTTCAATTCAGTTAGAGCATGCAGAATTGAAACTTTGGAGAATATCTCCACTATTGCAGATGGTATTGCAGTGAAGACACCAGGTTCTGTTACATTTGATTTGGTAAGTAAGTATGTAGATGAAATAGTTACTGTCAATGATGATGAAGTAGCTGCCGCTATTCTTTCAATGATGGAAAAACAAAAGCTAGTAGCTGAAGGCGCCGGAGCAGTTTCTGTTGCTGCTGCAATGTTCAATAAAGTACCATTGAAAGGCAAAAAAACAGTCTGTCTGATCAGTGGAGGCAATATTGATGTTACAATATTATCTCGTGTTATAAGCAGAGGACTTCTTAGATCTGGACGCAGTGCTAAATTCATACTTGGCCTTTATGATAAACCTGGCCAACTTGAAGAGGTATCAAGAATCATAGCTAATACTGGTGGTAACGTTGTTTCTGTTCATCATGATAGAGCTGGAGAAGGTAGAGATTTGAATAGCTGCAGTCTCTCTCTTGAAGTTGAAACAAGGAATAAGGAGCATATCAACGAAATAAGAAAGGCCCTCATTGATGCTGGCTTCTGTTTTGAAAATTAATTGCACTTAATTTAATTAATACGTTTAATAAAACACTTAGATTTGATATAAATACAAAGAAGAAGTATTTTCTTTATTAATTATGGTTGACGTAAAAATATAAAGAATAGATAATACTTAAAATTTCAAGGAGCGTAAAATGAAAGAAAGAATTTCAGATTTACTAAAAAGAGCTCCGGGACCGGAAGTGGTCACGGCAGAAGGCTGGGTGCGTACAAAACGTGACAGCAAAACCGTTTGCTTCCTTGAGTTGAACGATGGTTCTTGCCTCAAGGGATTACAAATTGTTATTGACAAGTCAAAACTTGATAACAATCAACTTAATGAATTATCCAATATAAATACAGGTGCATCTGTTAGTTGTAATGGCCCTATAGTTGTAAGCGGAGGCGGTAACCAAGCTGTTGAAATGCAATCTAATGATTTCACATTAGTTGGCGCTGCTGGTACAGATTATCCTTTACAGAAGAAAAGACATACAAAAGAATACCTAAGAGAGATTGCTCACTTAAGACCTA
Source organism: Sphaerochaetaceae bacterium (assembly GCA_041595335.1). Lineage (GTDB taxonomy): Bacteria > Spirochaetota > Spirochaetia > Sphaerochaetales > Sphaerochaetaceae > Pleomorphochaeta. Next base: position 20,196 of record JBFHKM010000036.1, on the reverse strand, counting down.
GAACAAACTTGATTGGTGCTGCAATGAGAGTTAGAAATACTTTAGCTTTTGGTGTACATGAATTCTTCCAGAACAATGACTTTGTATATGTAAACACTCCTTTAATATCAACAAGTGATGCTGAAGGTGCTGGTGAGATGTTCCAAGTAACAACTCTTGATTTGAACAATGTTCCAAAGACAGAAGAAGGAAAAGTTGATTATTCAAAAGACTTCTTTGGTAAGATAGCTAACTTGACTGTTAGTGGCCAACTTGAAGGTGAAACATATGCTATGGCATTGAAAAACATCTACACATTTGGACCTACATTTAGAGCTGAAAATTCAAACACTCAAAGACACCTTGCTGAATTCTGGATGATTGAACCTGAAATGGCTTTCTGTGATCTAACACTCAACATGGAAATGGCTGAAAGTTTCTTGAAATTTATCATCAAGAAAGCTTTGAATGAATGTGATGAAGATATTACTTTCTTCTCAAAATTTGTTCAAAAAGGTTTGAAAGAAAATCTACAGCATGTTGTTGATACTCCTTTTGTTCATATGACTTATACAGAAGCTATTGAAGTTCTTGAAAAGAACAATGATAACTTCCAATATCCAGTTCATTGGGGAACAGATATCCAAACAGAACATGAAAGATATTTGACTGAGACTTACTGCAAGAGCCCTGTAATCGTAACTGATTATCCTAAAGAAATTAAGGCTTTCTACATGAAGTTAAATGCTGATAATAAAACTGTTCGTGGTATGGATGTATTGGTTCCAAGACTAGGTGAGATCATCGGTGGTAGTGAAAGAGAATCAGATTATGAACTTCTTACAAAGAGAATGGCAGAATTAGATCTCAACCCAGAAGATTACTGGTGGTATTTGGATTTAAGAAAATATGGTACAGTTCCTCATTCAGGCTTCGGTCTTGGTTTTGAAAGAATTGTTCAATATGTTACTGGTATCGAAAATATCAGAGACGTTATTCCTTATCCAAGAACAGCAGGAAATGCTGAATTCTAAAATAGTAAAAATCTTTTTAATTTATCCACAAATTGAATCGAAAATATATTAATATAAATATTGTTTTGTAGGGAAGAGAGATCTTCCCTACTTTTTTATATCCTGTTGTAGGACCAAATTATGAGCTGATTGATAGAGTGAACATCTGCTTTCAAAAACAGATTCCTTTTGTGAGTGATTACTGTTTTGGTAGATATTCCAAGTTTTAATGATATAGCATCAACAGAGTGTCCCTCATCAATCAAAGATAGTATTTCCATCTCTCGTTTTGTAAGATGTATTTGGTTGGTCAATGTGTATTCAAGATCTTTGAGGTGAATTTTAATTCCAGCAGGTTTGGATTCTTCAAGTTTTATGGTTTTGAAAGACTTGTCATCTAAAAGAGAGAACAGTCCTATGTCCCCTTCATCTAATATATTCAGCAGGGGAATGTTTGAAATCTTCCTTACAAACATCTTGAATGTACCAAGGTAAGTAAAATCATTGATGTTTGTAAGAATTATTTTGTACTTTGATAGTGGATTAAGAAGATCAGATTTAAATTCACAAGAATCATAAATATTCATACGAACCAGAAGTCTTCTTAATTTGTTTTTCATCTTAATATCTTTGTAAATTACCAATATGTTTTTGTTCATACGAATATTTATCAAATATATTTATTTTTGCATTAAATCTGCTGATTTCTCTCCATGGTATCAAGAGTTTTGGAGAATGCATCGGCAAATGCTTTTATATCTTTTGCACTCATTGCTCCATTTTTTTCAACATTGACTCCATAGCTTCTAAGTTCAGTCATATCATTTCTCAATGATAATCTTGATTTGATGTTGTTGGCATCATAGATTGAGCCTCTATCATCTAAAACCAATGTACCTTTCGATATGAGTCTATCTGCAAGAGGTATATCATGTGTTATAGCAAGAGAGCCATCCTCTGCAAGTTCTACAATCTTATCATCGGCACTGTTCATACCTGTTTCTACAACAATCTGTTTTATGGAGCTCTTTATTTTTGTCAGTTCATCTTTCTCAACAATCCCATTTTCTTTAGCTTTCTTCCTAAGTTGTGCAGTGTGTTGATTATATGCTGTTTGAATATCTTTCAAAAATCTATCACTTACAAAAGTAATATCTAAATTTCTTTTAATTGCAGCTTTAATGACTATACTTCTAATATTTTTTGGAAGCGAATCTGCATCGACCAATACTATCATAAAATCCCCTATTCTATTTATTTTTTTGATTTTCATAATCATTCATTTATAAAAATATATATATTTAAATATATTACTATAATTTATAAAAAAAAAGTAAGTAGCTCTATCTCTTTTCTTATTTTAGCTTGAAACTCTATGGATAAACAGATATCTTTTAAAGGAAGAAAATTAACTAGTTTTTCTTTAATCTTACTAAAAAATAATGGAGTCTAAAATTATGAACCTTTCACCATTACAGAAAGCACGTTATGACTATGCACCAAAGCTACCTTCAATTTTAAGAGAACCAATTGATACAATTGTTCCTGTTAAAGGTGAAGCTACACAACCAGAAGCAGATGCTGATAAAATCGCAGCATTATTCCCTAATACCTGTGGTATTGAAAAAATCTCTTTTGAAAAGGGAAAAAATGAAGAAATCAAGAAACAGAGAAATGTTGGAGTTATCCTTTCTGGTGGACAAGCACCTGGTGGACACAATGTAATCAGTGGTTTATTTGATGCTTTAAAAACAGCAAATCCTGAAAACAAATTATACGGTTTCAAAGGTGGTCCAAGTGGTATCATTGATGATGACACAATGGAAATCACAGATTCTTTCTTAGCAGCATACCGCAACACTGGTGGATTCGATATCATCGGTTCTGGTAGAACTAAATTAGAAACTGAAGAACAGTTCCAAATGGCTCAAAAAACTTGTGAAAAATATGGCATCAAAGCTGTTGTTATAATCGGTGGTGATGATTCCAACACTAATGCAGCTGTACTTGCAGAATATTTCTTAGCACATAATTCAGGTATCCAAGTAATTGGTTGTCCAAAAACTATTGATGGCGATTTAAAGAATGATAGCATTGAGATTTCATTTGGTTTTGATACTGCAACTAAAACTTACAGTGAATTGATTGGTAACATCGAAAGAGATGCAAACTCAGCTAAAAAATATTGGCATTTCATCAAGGTAATGGGAAGAAGTGCTTCTCACATTGCTCTTGAATGTGCTTTAGAAACACAGCCTAATATCTGTCTTGTAAGTGAAGAGATTGAAAAGAATGAAACATCACTATCAGGTGTTGTTGATTATATCGCTTCTGTAGTTGCAAAAAGAGCTGCAAATGGTAATAACTTCGGTGTAATTATCATTCCTGAAGGTCTTGTAGAATTCATTCCTGAAGTTAAAGCTCTAATCGGCGAATTGAATGACTTACTTGCAAAAGAAGCAAAAGCATATGGTGCTTTAGAAAGCACTGAAGATCAAGTTGCTTTCATTCTTAAGAATGTTTCAAAGAAAAGTGCTGAAGTATTCTCAATTCTTCCTTCTGGTATCAGAATGCAACTTCTTATGGACAGAGATCCACATGGTAATGTTCAAGTTTCAAGAATTGAAACAGATAAGATGTTGATTGAGATGGTTGGTGTAAAACTTGAAAAGATGAGACAGGAAGGCAAATATGTTGGTAAGTTCAGCGGTCTTAACCATTTCTTTGGTTATGAAGGTCGTTGTGCATTCCCTTCAAACTTTGATGCAGATTACTGCTATAGCCTAGGTTACAATGCATTCATGTTAATTGCATCAGATCTTTCTGGTTACCTTTCAAGCGTTAAAAACTTATCAGCTCCTGCAGCTGAATGGGTTGCTGGTGGTATTCCAATCACAATGATGATGAACATGGAACAACGTAACGGTGAGTTAAAACCTGTTATCAAAAAAGCTCTTGTAGAACTTGACGGAAAACCTTTCAAGTACTTTGCAGCAAACAGAGAAGAATGGGCAGTAAACACTTGTTTCACATTCCCTGGAGCTATCCAATATTACGGACCAACTGAAGTTTGTGATATTACAACAAGAACTTTAGCTTTAGAACAATCTAAATAATATTTATATCTAATATATAAGTCAGAAAAGCAATTTCCTCATGGAGATTGCTTTTCTATTTACTTGTAATCTATACCTTATATATGTATAATTTAGCAATGATTTCGATTAAAGCTAAGTTTAAAAAAATGCAACCAGGAAGGAAATTAATAATCGGTTTTGCAACCATTATTTTCATCGGTGCAATTTTACTTTATTTACCTATAAGCCATTTAGATGGTCAAACTATAAGTCTTGTTGACTCATTCTTCATCTCCTTCAGTGCAGTATGTGTTACAGGTCTGTCTACTATTGATATAGGTGGAACATTATCTATATTTGGCTCTGTTGTTCTCGCCACATTGATTCAGTTAGGTGGTATTGGTTTTGCTAGTTTTGCATTATTCTTTTTGATGCTCGTTAGAACAGATCTGTCTTTTTCAAATACACAACTTGCCAGAGAGGCTTTGAATTCTTTACCAGGATTTGATATCAGATCTCTTGTTAAGACTGTAATTGTGACAAGTTTGAGCTGTGAGATAATCGGCACAGGCCTATCCTATCTTGTTTTTAGACATGATTATTCAACCTATCATGCTTTTGGTATCTCTGTTTTCCACGCTATTTCATCTTTCAACAATGCTGGTTTTGATCTACTTGGAGACTTCAAAGGCCTTGTTCCTTATCAATCTAATGTTCTATTGAACCTAACAACCAGTATTTTGATCATTGTTGGTGGTCTTGGTTTCTTTGTAATACACGATTTCACAAGAGCAAGATTATCTAAAAATAAAAAATTGAAATTTCACACTAAAATTGTATTATCCGTATCAGCTGTTTTAATTTTTCTTGGTACAATTGGATTTTATGCAGCAGAGAGAGGTCAGATCACCCTACTTCAAGCATTCTTCCAAAGTGTAACTGCAAGAACAGCTGGTTTCAATACAATGGATATCTCTCAAATGAAAAATGCTAGCATTGTAATAATGATAGTACTGATGTTCATTGGTGCATCTCCAGGATCTACTGGTGGTGGTATCAAAACAACAACACTGTTCACAATTTTTCTGACAATTTTTAAGATTCCTACTCACCATCCTGTGCAGGCTTTCTACAGAAAAATATCAGATGAATCAATATTGAAGGCATTCATTGTTGCAACTTTTGCGATACTTGTTATTTTGCTTGGAACTGGTATCATATTCAGTATTGAAGGTTCAAAGTTTACATTTGAACAAGTTCTGTTTGAATGTGTGAGCGCATTTGCTACTGTTGGTCTTTCAATGGGAGTTACAACTCAGCTTTCAATCAGCAGTAAATTTATTATAATGGCATTGATGTTCATTGGTCGTCTTGGTCCATTGACAATTGCATACAGTTGGAGAAGAAATTCTAAAAACATACAATATGTTGAAGAAAATATATTAATAGGATAATGGGGAGTAATTATGGCAGATAACAATTTATATGGTATTATTGGGGTTGGAAGATTTGGTTTATCATTAGCAGAAAATTTGACAAATAGTGGTAAGACTATAATTGCAATTGATAAGGACTCTCAGAAACTTACTCCACTTAAGAACACTATTGATCATCTTCTAACTTTAGAAGAACTATCAAGAGATAGCTTACGTGATGCGGGTATTGCTGAATGTGGTACTGTAATTGTATGTATTGGTAAAGATATTGAGGCAAATATTCTTGCAACACTGAATGCAATAGAGCTGGGTGTTCCTCGTGTTTTTGCAAAAGCAATAAGTGATGATCACTCGAGAATTCTTGAGAAAATTGGAGCTTCTGTTGTAAATCCGGAGGTTGAGATGGGGGCAAAATTGGCAAAGACTCTCTCTGCAAAACTCACTCTAGATGTACTACCAATTGGAGAAGATTTTTCAATTGTAGAGGTTCAATGCAATGAAAAGTTCTTTGGAAAAAGTGTTATAGACTTGGACTTCAGAAAAAAATATGGAGTGAATATTGTTGCAACTGTCAGAGACGGTAAGGCACATGGTAACATTCTTCCAACAACAATTATTGAAGAAGGCGACATTCTTGTATTGAGTGGCAATAACGAGCATATCAACAACTTCCAAAATAAGAATTCACAGTAATACTTGGACTTATTATTTAAAAACTTTATTGCCTTTATCAGTTAACATTTATATACTGATATTATGAATAAAGAACATAAACATACAATTATCATAGCAGGCGCTGGGGTCTTCGGAACTGCGTTAGCAGAGCGCTTTGCATGGAATTCTAATAATAAAATACTTTTATATGCACGTCACCAAGATGTTGTTGATGATATCAACATCAATCATCAGAACAAGAAATGTTATCCCACTCGATTTTTAGAAAGATCTATAAGTGCTTTCAATAATCTTGAGATATTTTCTGAAGCAGACTATATCTTTCTTGCAATTCCTTCTTCCCATATAGTTTCTTTCAAAGATAGTATAAAACAATATGTCAAACCTTCTGCTCTGGTTGTAAACCTTGCAAAAGGTTTGAATAGCGATGGTAGCTTCATCACTGATAAAATTTCCAATCCAGCTAGCATGAAAGGTCCAACATTTGCAATAGAACTTTTGAATGGTTTCCCTTCAGCTTTCACTTTTGGTGGTCAGAAGGAAGATTTTCTGAAGCTCAAAAAAGAAGTTCTACCTTCTACCATGATCTCTCTTGATTATACTTCTGATGCAAAAGCTGTTGAGCTTTTGAGTGTGCTTAAAAATATGTATGCCATAGCAATTGGTCTTGTTTCAGGCCGCTACAACTCACCTAATGTTGACTTTCTGATTTATACGAAAGCCGTAAATGAAATGAGATCTTTTTTGACATTGTTTGGATGTTCTGATGATACAATTTTCAAGTACTGTGGAATTGGAGATTTAGGACTGACAAGTTTGAATGATCTATCCCGCAATAGAACTTTGGGACTTCTAATTGGAAAGGGTTTCATACCCGATGTTAAAAACAACAGTTCAACAATTGTAGAAGGTTATCGAACAGTTAAATTGATGAAAGAGATGGTTCATGAAAAAGAGTTGGATGATGATTACCCAATAGTTGGGGCATTGTATGACCTTCTTTATGGAGAGGGTACAATCTACACCTATCTTGAAGCTGTATTTGATTAAAAAAAAACTGGCCTACTGCAGGTCAGTTCTTTTAGTAATTTATTACTAATTTCTTGTAAGAGATTTAGGAATTTCAATTAATTCATTTTCACTCTTTCTATAGAAAACTGCTGTAAAGCCAATTATAGCTACAACTTCACTCTTTGTTTTCTTAGCAAGATTTTCACTTATTTCTCTAGCATCTTCTTTATTAGCTTGGAACTTTACTTTTACAAGTTCATGGCAAGCTAAAGCTTCGTCTAAAGCTTTTACAACATTCTCGCTTAGACCTTCTTTACCAACCATTACTATTGGTTGCAATTTATGAGCCATTGATCTCAAATAATTTCTAACGTTACTTTTCATAATCCCTACTTTAATGATTCTTGAATCTTTTTACAACATACAAAATATCTTTTTTAATTCTTATTTTTACCTATAATTAAAAATAGCTACATTTTATAATAATAATTACAAAATGTAGCTACTTATATCATAAATAAATGTTATTTGTATATCTTTACAACTTCAAATCTTTTAATTTTTTTAGTACTTGTTGTTGGAAGAGCTTCTTTAGCTACCACAATCTTTTCAATTTTCTGGTAGCTTTTCAATTCTTTATTTACTGCAGAGATTATCTCATTGACTCTCTCTTCAATCTTTTTGGCATCTTCCTTGACCTCTTCAACAAATTCGGTTGAAGGATAAATAACAGCTTTGATACCTTCTGTTTTCATTGCTGCATTCTTGACGTATCCAATAACACAGATTTGACCAATTTCATTATAAAGTTGAAAGTGGTCTTCTATTTCTTCTGGGAATACGTTCTTTCCACCTTCTGTTACAATGATGCTTTTAGCACGACCTGTGAGGTACAGATAGTTGTTGCTGTCTATATGACCTACATCTCCAGTATTGAACCATCCATCTTCATCAAGAACTGCTTTTGTTGCTTCTTCATTCTTATAATAGCCCTGCATCACTACAGGTCCTTTTATGTAGATGATACCATTGCCATCACTGTCTGGATCAACTATCTTCTGCTCACAACCAGGAATCAACTTACCTACGCTGGATTCAATGTAGGCTTCTACTGGATTTAGATGTGTGATAGGAGATGTCTCTGTAAGACCATATCCCTGTACAAAATCAATTCCAAGTTCATTGAACATTTTGAAAGTAGATGCAGGAAGTGGACCACCGCCAGATATACAAATTCTGTTGGTATCCAATGATATCTGTTTCAATAAGAAATTGAACATCTTATGACCAACATTCTTGTTGAACACTTTCTTTATAATTCCAGATATGCCCATGAGGAATCTTATTATTCCATACAAGATTATGCTTTTTTTCTTAACACCATCTAGAAGACCTGCAAGGAGTTTGTTGAAAAGCATTGGAACTCCTAGGAACATTGTAACTTTTCCTTCTTTCAGTTCTTTCAGTAGTTGGCTGACAACAAGTCTCTTACCAAATACTATCTCTGCTCCAACACTCAAAGCTTCAAGGAAAACAGCAAGCATTGTATAAGCATGATGGATAGGAAGGATTGCATAGAATATATCAGTATTGTAGATTGCCATATTTTTCTGAGCTAAATAACAATCACTGACTAGATTCTCATGTGAGAGCATGACGCCTTTAGGAGTACCTGTTGTACCACTGGTGAACAATATAGCAGCAAGATCCTGAGAGCTCACCTGTGGAGCTTTTGGATTCAACTCACCTTCTTCAAGGTTGTTTAGTATGTATCTCTCGTTTTTCTTTTTATCAAGGCAGAGAGTTTCTGTTAGATTCAAAGAATTGTTGACATTTGCATTTTTACATACAATCTCATCAGCTATCAAATATTTGACACCTGCAAAAGCCATAAGACTTTCCATCTCATTTACTTTCATATTTATATCTAGAGGAACAACAATACATCCGGCATACAAAATACCAAGATATGAAAGTCCCCACTCAACACTATTTTTACCAATTAAAGCTATTTTATCGCCTTTCTTAGCACCAGATTTAATTAAATGGTTAGCAAATTCAACAACAATCTTTTTTGATTCTTTATAAGTTAATGTAAAGTCTTCAGGAACAAATTGCCTAAAACAATCATTGTTTGGATATCTTGAAACTGTAATATCAAACATCTGAGTTAAAGTTGGCCATTCACCTTCAAAAACTTTACCTCTATAATCATTCAAAAATGATGTTGAATCATTTTCTTTAAACTTAGCCATATTAACCTCCACAGTAAAAAGCTATATCTTAACTACATACTAATTGCTTTGAACCAAACATTCAATATTTATAATGACAAGTTATCACTTTTCGTCAATTTGTAATTAAAAAACAATAATTATGAAATGCATTCCATTATTATTTTGAGAACATCTTAATAAAATTAATAATATTGCAATATTTACAGAATCTCAACTTATTTTTTTGTGTTATTTTCCAGTATATTTTCCCATAAATTAAATAAACTATTTACCAACTAAAGCATTATAGATAAAGTTACATCTATGAAAAACATTGCAAGCTTTGATGACATCATTACATACATGTCATGCTATACTAATTTAGAAAAGAACTTAAACCATATAAACACTCGTAACTATCGACTTGATAGAATGAAAAAACTCCTTGAGCACTTTGATCATCCTGAGAAGGATTTTAAATCAATACATGTAGCCGGCAGTAAAGGTAAGGGCTCAACATCAAAATTTATTGCAGAAGGTCTCAAATCTCAGGGATTTAAAGTTGGTCTTTATGCATCCCCTCACCTAATTGATTACAGAGAACGCTTCACTTTATGTGGTTCATTTTTTGATGATGACTTTCTGATTGAAACTGGTAGTTTTATGATTGAAAAACTCGAATCTTTTACATTCTCTGATGAATGGGGAGAGACCTACCCAACTACTTTTGAACTTTTCACTCTCTTCGCCTTCTTATTGTTCTCACGATATAAGTGTGACTGGGCAGTGATTGAAACAGGACTTGGAGGTAGATTGGATGCCACAAATACAATAATCCCCGAAGCATCTGTTATATGTCCTATTGAGCTTGAGCACACAAAGATTCTAGGCTCCACAATACAGTTGATTGCAGCAGAAAAATCAAAGATCATCAAACATAAGGTACCAAGCTTCATCGCTACAATGAGAGAGGAGGCAAAATCTGTTATGATTGAAGAGGCCATCGCTCAAAATAGCATCATACATATTTTGGAAAATGACATCATAAGCATTGATTCAAACACAACCTCTGAGGGTGAGAAAGTTCACATTATATGGAAAAATGGTTTGATAGATAGGCTCACTTTAAAACTTAGAGGAAAAGTTATGGCACAAAATTGTGCACTTGCTATCATGACCCTCAGATCATTAGGTTTTGACGATCAGAAGATGTTGAGTGCTGTTCAAAATACAACTCTCGCAGGAAGATTCGAAACCATAAGCACAAAGCCTGATTTAATTATTGATGGAGCTCATACTCCTGTTTCAATAGCGTCTTTGATTGATACTTCAAACCAACTGTTTGATAAGTCCAAAACCACTGTGATTTTTGGTCTTGTTGAAGACAAAGATTTTACTCACATAATAGGTGAGCTGCTGAAGAACTTCAATAAATTTATAATCTGCAGACCAGGAACATTCAAGAAGAGCAATCCACAGTTGATATATGATACCTTCCTTCAGCAAAAAGATGATAACCAAAAAGTTTGGTTGATTGAGGATGCTTCTAAGGCTCTCGAAAAAGCACATAACATCACAGATAATGATGGCACAATAATTTGCTGTGGTTCATTTTATCTTGCTTCAATAATCGAATTGGCTAATAATGAAAGAAAAAAAGAGGATCTAAAAAAATGTCTTTAAATTGGAAAGAACTTGAATTGATAGTATCTGAATTGGATTTTGAAGGTTCAAGACTTCAAAGTGTGATTCAGCATGATTTCCACTCACTCTCTTGGATATTTTATTCTTCTGAGAAGGGAAAATGGACTCTTTACAGTGAGATTGGAACCAACAATTCCAGAATACATGAATCTTTAAAACGTTCAACTCCACCTCAGTATGGCAAGACAAAAAAATTGCAGCGTTTTGTTCAGTACTGCAGAGCAAATATTGAAGGTGGAAAGGTGTTATCTGCTAAAACAGTATCCGGTGATAGAGTATTTATTCTCACGATTAAATCAGAAGGTAAAATTTTCAATATATTCTTTCGTTTGTACAGCGGCCCTGGTGCGAATATAATCATCACAGATGAGAACTACATCATTTTAGAGTCTCTAATGAGACGACCAAATAGAAATGAGATATCTGGAGATTTACTTGATTACCCTGAAGAGAGAGAGGACAATGGTAAGTTTTCAGTAAGGGATCGAATTGCTGGTAAATCTTTCAATGAACAAATTGAAGAGGATTACGGAAAGCTTACAACTGAATTGACCCTTGAGCAACTCATTGAAAAGGTTGAGAACCAAAGAAATAAAGCTCTAAAAAAAGCAGAAGGCAATGCAACAGCACTCAAAAAGAAGCTCAAATCTACAGAGAATTATGAAGAAAACAAGTTGATGGCAGATCTTTTATCATCAAATGTTTATCGCATAAAACCACATGACACAGAAGTTGAAGTTGATAACTGGGAAACAGGTGAAAAAATAACAATTCCATTGAATGATAAGCTCAATGCAAGTGGAAATATTGAAGCATATTTTGATAAGTATAAAAGAGCAAAAAGGACTTACACCACTTCTTTAGAGAGCTATCAGACAGCTCTAAAGACATATGAAGATCTCAGAGCGTATTACGACAGGCTGCTGACTCTATCAGATAATGAGGGTTCAAACATTCAGCGCTTGAAAAAAGCCATTGATCAAAATGCTCCTGTAAAATCAAATGAAAAAGTAACTGTGGGTCTAAGATTTGAATCTCATAAATTCATCATATTGGTTGGAAGAAATGCAAAAGAAAATGATTATCTTCTTCGTCACAATGTGAGAGGCAATGATTGGTGGATGCACACACGAGATTTTCCAGGAGGTTATGTTTTCATAAAGAACCAGAAAGATAAAACTGTTCCCTTGGATGTAATACTTGATGCAGCAAATCTTGCTATCATCTATTCAAAAGCCAAAAATGCTGGTGTTGCCGATCTATATTATACACAAGTCAAATATTTGCGAAGGGCAAAAAATGGACCTTTAGGTCTGGTTCTGCCGACTAACGAAAAAAATCTTCATGTAACATTGGAAGATAGTAGGATTAATGAGCTATTTAAGGATAAATAAAATTAATTTCTTAAAAAAGTTTGTATATCACACTTATTTTAGTTATTATTATTAAAAGGAATTACAAGTGAAAAATAATATTTCAATTCAATATCACAATGATATCTTCTATCCATCCGATAAGGATGAGATTGAAGCTGATATCAGTAAAATTGAAACCAATGAAGAAAAGTTTGATGTTAAGGGACTTCTTCTCCCTCATGCTGGATATGACTACATACTGCCGCTGTTAGTGAGAGCATTCAGTTCAATAGAAAAGAACTTTGATAACATCATCATAATTGGCTCACCTCATCAAGATATTTTATCAAAAGATTCACCATACAACATCTTCCTTCCTTCTTTCGATGGTTGCATGACACCCTATGGTCCAATCTCGTTCAACACTCATATCAAAGAGATAGCCCATGAAGGTATGCTCAAGGACTCTTATTTCGAAGAAGAAAGTGAATTTGAGTTACTGTATCCAATTATCAAAAAGTTCTTTCCAGAGACACCTGTTATTCCAATTTGCACTGAAATCTTTAATTCTAAAAAAAGTAAAGATTTAGCAACGTTTTTGAATAAGATTTATTCAATTGAGAAAAACAGTCTGGTGATAGTCACTGCCAATATGAACAGTCCTAAAAAAGGAAAAGTGGCTTATGATGATGCAATGAATTTCAAGCAAGCTGTTGAAAATGGATCATATCTGCTCTCCCCAGAATACAGAAAGATAGTAACATCTTGCGGCAGCGGAATTTTTGATGCAATCAAAAAAACTAAAGTATTGAAAGATAAGAAATGGAAAATATTGATGGTGGAGCGAGAAGGCGAGATATCACAATCAATAATCAAAACAACTAGTAAATCCCACATAGTCTATCATGGACTTGGTATACTACAATAGGAAATTATTTATGTTCACAAATGAAAACATTGTCAATTTAGAAATTGACGGTATTGAATACTCTGCAATTGTATTCGATAACAAAAATACTGATTTACCTGCAGCTCTTCTTACAGGAGAGAAAAAACCAAGCTACCTTTTCGAAGATGGTAAGGTTGAACAGTGGTACTGGAAGAATTTCTCTTCTTACAATGGTTCAAAATGTTTATATTTTGATAAAATATCTCTTCACCCTTTGGCTGAATTATCCACCACACTTAGAAATAAGGCTCCCCTATTGATAAATAATCTAGCGAAGGCTCTAAATCAATGTTCAACAGAATTCCTTGATTTGAGAGGAGGCATCGTAAGTGCTTGGAGAATCTACTTCACTGATACAGATGGTGTTTTGATTTTATCAAGCAATCTTGGTGATATTTTTTCATCTACCAACACTGAAGAGACTCGTTTTGCGAACACCTCCAGCTTGATACACTCTGGAATACATCCCTCCTTCACTTTAATTGATGAGATTGCACAGCTTTATTATTTTGCAGCTTTAGGCATCAAACCTTTTGAAGATGATACTGTAAGAGAGATTGGATACAGAGCAATACCTTTGGCTGTTGCCGCTCCTGTGCTGTGCCCAGAGATAGATAAAGATATGATAAATAAAATTGATGGTATCTTAAGTCTGAAGATGGGCAAACAAAGAGAGATTTCAGGTAACCTGGACCCACAAAAAGCTCTTGAATGGTTCTATACAAAAATAGAGAATGAAAGTTGGAATCTTCCTAATAGAGATAAAGTTCCTGATGTAATGGACATCTTGATGAGAAATGAGAAGACAAGTGCTTATTTAAAATATACAGAGTCAAATGCTAAAAAAAGAATATTCTGGAGAACAAAAGGTACAGTACTCATAATTGTGAGTGTCATTGTTATATTTGTCGGTTCATTTATTTTTGGACGAGTAAAAGATTATCTTGCTCCACCATACACAGCAGGTCAAAATCAAGAGCAGATAATTGAGAGTTATTATAACGCTCAAAATGATTTAGATATTGAGAAATTAGAAGACAGTCTTGCTCGAGGTGTTGATTCTCCAATTTCAAATGAGGTCACAACTTTATTTGTTACAAGACAGACCAGAATGGCTTATGAAAACAGTGATACAATTATAAATCCTGTTACATGGGAAGAAGAAGGAAGACCTGCAATAAATTCAGGTAGTTATATTTATGGTGTTGATGATATAAAAATTGAAGACATCGGAAATAACAACTACAAAGCTACATCTATTTTCTACTCTCCAGATAACTACACTGATAGTTACACTGATGTGGATGAGGATGATGTTGCAGTTGCAAGTGATACAACCCCTATTTATAGGTTTGAACAAATTCAAGTATTCACAATTGAGATGACCGATAAAGGTTGGTATGAGATAACTGCAATCAATCCAATCAGCGTCAAATATGTTGATACTCTTTTGGTTCCAATCATCAAACAGAGCACAGCCTCTCTTGTCGACTCTCAGATTCCTGGAGCCACCACAACTGAAGAAGCAGCTACAAAGGTGACTGAAGTTTATGTAGATCCTTATCTTAAAAAAGTTGCACAGCAGTCAACGGATATGACCACCGACTAAAGCAAACTCAAAAAAAAATGCAACCTAGAGATAGGCTGCATTTTTTTTATTTTCTATTCAAACGGGAAATAATAATTCCAAGACTTTCTTAGATCATCACAGATATCCATAACTCTTATTATCTCACTGTGAGGCATCGAAGGAGCCTCCAGAACGCCTTTTTCTATGCAATCCAAGCATTCTTGTACTTCATACTCAAAACCTGTTAATTGGGCAGGTATTTCATATTCTTTTACAAGATTGTAATTAACATCATAAAGTTTTATTGCTTCAGGGTTGTTGATATTGGAGATCTCTAAATATCCTTTATCACCATTGATCACGCCTCTTCTATCCAAGTTAGAATAGATACTTGTTCTGAAAGTTGCTAGCATTCCATTTTCATAAATCATGCTGACATTTTCCATACCATCTACTCCTGAATTTTTATCCAATACTACAGATGATTCAATTTTTTTAATCTTTGATTCAAAGAACATCAATGTGAAGTTAATTGGATAGACACTCAGATCTAGAAGTGCTCCTCCAGCTAAAGCTTTCTGTTTGATTCTTTCATTCATCTGAACATTGTATCCAAGATTTGAATCAACTGAGGTTATGTTACCTAGCACTCCGCTTTCAATGATGTCTTTTATAATTTTTCTAGATGGTAAATATCGAGTCCAAATAGCCTCTGCAAGTAAGAGTTTTTTGTCTTCAGCAATCTTCAAGACTTCTTTGGCCATCTTACTGTTTGCTGTAAAAGCTTTTTCACATAACACGTTTTTATTATGATTCAAAGCTTCTTTTATCAATTCGTAGTGGTGAGAATGAGGCACTGCAACATATACTAAATCAATTGCATCATCACTGAGTAATTCTTCATATGATCCAAAAGCCTTTTGACTTTTGTATGTCTGTGCAAATTTCTCAGCTTTAGATAGAGACCTCGATGCAACAGCATACAAATTAACACCATCCATCAAATTAACAGTTTTAGCCATTTTGGTTGCGATGTTACCACAACCAAGAATTCCAATATTATTCATAAATAATTAACTCCTATATTACATGATTATATCATATAAAATAGAAGTTTCAATTTTTTTTATATTTAGTTTGTTTTGCCTTGATTTTATTCATCAATTATGAAATCGATAATTTATGTTTCAATTTCTACATTAATTTTGTGCTCAATTGGCCAAATAATTCTCAATGAGTAATTTTATCTTCTCATCATCCTTTGCATCCATCCAGTTTACATTTTCAAAACTTTTGAAGAAAGTATACTGCCTCTTTGCATAGTGTTTGGAATTGAGAACAATTCTTTCTAGAATTTGGGATCTCGATTCCTCTCCAGTTTTTATGGCTTCAAAGAATTCTTTATACCCAATGCCTTGCATTCCAGGCCATGACGCATCAGCTCCATCTCTTATCAGAGATTTGATTTCGTCCATAAGACCATCTTGCAGCATAAGATTCACTCTGAGCTTCAAACGCCTTGCCATCTCCTCATTATCTCTATACAGACCAATTATTAACGGATCCATATTGTTTCTAGGAGTTTTAGGCACACTGAATGATGATAGAGGTTTTCCACAGGTTCTGTATACCTCTACAGCTCTTTGGATTCTATATGAGTCATTTGGATTAATTCTTTGATATGAAGTAAAATCTACTTCCTTGAGAATTTGATAGATGGATTCAATTCCATTAGCTTTAATTTCTTTTTCTATCTCGGCCCTAACTTTTTCATCAGTTGGTGGGGCCTCACTCAATCCATATAAAAAGTGTTTGAAGTAGAAAGCTGTTCCACCACTAATAATTGGAATTCTTCCTTTATTGTATATATCAACAATTGCTTCATCAGCGTTCTTTATAAAATCAGCTACTGTGAATTGTTCAGTTGGAGGAAGTATATCAATTAAATAATGTGGAACTTTTTTCATTACCTCAGCAGACACTTTAGCTGACCCTATATCCAAGCCTTTATAAACTTGGATGGAATCAGCATTAACGACAGAAAATCTGTCTTTACATATATCTGTAAGTAGTTTTGTTTTCCCTACACTGGTAGGACCAAATAGGAAAATTAGTTTATTAGAGAGTTGGATCGTCTTTAGCTTCTTCGTCTTTAGTGTATGCAATATCGCCGTTTAATGCACGTGATAATACTTCGCTTACAATTTTACCGTTCTCTTCTTCAATCTCTCTACCACCACAACCAGGATTTGCTAAGATGTTAGCTTCTTTGATTGCAACACAGGTAAGTTCATACATATTACCTTTATAATCGATTAGAGTATCCAATGGTATTTTATTCACCTTTAAGGCTCCTTATTCTTGATGTAACTTCATTATACTATAGCATAACGAGGTTTTTGTATAGTACTTAAAAGTACTATTGGCGTTTCTTATTTGTTATTTTTGATATAATCAATTATGACTTTCACTATTTCTTCAGGAGTCTTGCCCTCTGTATCAATAACCAAGTCTGCAACTGATGTATCTGTATTGTCAATTCCATAGATTCGTTTGTAACGATTTGTATCATTCTTATCACGAGATCTTGTTTGTTCCAAACGTGTTTGGAAATCACCCTGTTCTCTTTTAAAGACTCTTTTAGCTCTTTCTGTGGTTGAAGCATATAGATATACTTTAACATCAGCTTCTTTCAACATCCAAATTGCAAGTCTAGAACCTAAAACACAGTTCTCTTCTTTCATTGCCATTTCAACTTGTCTTTTATCAAGTTCTTTATCATATGAATCGTCTGTTTCTGCAATTTTACAGAAATCCCAGAAATCAAAGCCCTTCTCGGCTGCTAAATTTCTAAATGTAAAGTTGATTTTAGCAAAATTTAAAGTTTCTGCTAATAAAGTTGTCACAGTTGTATTTCCACAACCACTTTTCCCACTAATTGCAATTCTCATATATATTCCCTTATTCTACATTCCGAACTTGTTCTCGGATATTTTCTAAACTATCTTTCATTTGGACAACTTCCAAATTCAACTCAGCAATTTGACTCTTTGAGCCAATTGTGTTGATTTCTCTGTTCATTTCTTGGCACAGAAAATCAAGTCGTTTTCCAATTGCTGTTTCACTTCTGACAAGTTTCTTGAACTCATCAAGATGAATGTGAAGTCTTTTAATTTCTTCATTTATAGTTGCTTTAACAAGCATTGAAGCTACTTCTTGCATGACTCTATTATCATCATAGTTTTGACTGCCAACAATATCTTCAAATCTTGATCTTATATTATTTGTAACAATGGCTTCAAGTTCATCAGCTCTAGCTTCAACTTTTACAAGGCTATCTTCAATTTTATTTTCTGATTCTATCAAATCATTTTGAGTTGATAGACCTTCTCTTTCTTTGCTATCGGCAAATTGTTTTAGTGCTTTATCAAGAGTTTCAAAAAGAGGAGTTTTGAATTTATCAGTATTTGTATCACTTACTGTTGAAAGAATTCCATCGACTGATAAAAAGTCTGATAATTTTGGTTCAATCATCATTCCGCTTGCATCAATAATTTGACTGAAAGCTTCTGCATAGTGAGCAGTTGCATCTTTATCAACAACAACTTTAACATCACTTTTAAGCATCTTAACTCTTATTGCAACTTCTACGTGTCCTCTGCTTGCTACTTTTTTAACTTCATTTTTAATTTCCATTTCAAATGGTGCTAAATAGTATGGGAGGGTATTTATTATATCTAAATATCTATTGTTGTAACTTTTAACTTCGACTGTTAATTGAAATGCTTCAGTTAGAATTTCTGATGCACCGTAACCTGTCATGCTTTTCATATATATGCCTTCTTGTTGAATGGATAATGTTGCTTGATTATATAATATATCTTTTCTTTTATAAACCTATTAAAATATTTTTTAACCCTTCATTTCTAGAATTTCATCAATTAAATAAGTTTTATTACCTGCTCCTAGAACAAGACATATATAATTCTTTCCAATTTCTCTTACAGCAACATCTACAATATCACCATCCCCTTCTAAATAATAGAGTTTCTCGTTATTTACATACTCACCTTCTTCCATTCTTTTTTTTAATTTATCATAAAGAGTTAGAGATGGATCAATTGCATCTCCATCATTTCTTGCACTTTTAAAAGTTGGAGTCAGTAATACTTTGTCAAAATTTGTTAGGCTGTCAACAAAGTTTTCCATCAAGTTTTTTGTTCTGCTTGCAGTGTGAGGGGTGAAGATACATAGAATTTTTTTCTCTGGATATCTTGCATGCAATTCATTATATACGGTTTTAATTTCAGTAGGATGATGAGCATAATCATCAAAATACATTATGCCTTTACTTCCTGCTACAAATTCAAGTCTTCTAGAGACACCTGGAAAGTCCTGAACTATTTCTAATGATCTGTTTATAAGAGTCAAAAATGCTTCATCAAGAATCAATGTCTCCTCTTCTAGATAAAGAGTGGGATGAGGTCTATCTAGAAGCATGCATGTGCTCAATAAAGCAGATGCGACATAATTTGAAATCAATCTTCTATCAATTGCTGGAACTGTAAAGGAATAGGTTCGATTGTACAGAAGAGGAATTGAGAATGTACCTCTATCGTTTTCTAGCACTATTGTAACTGTTGAATTCAAACTGTATCCGTAGGATATAATATTCAAATCTGGTCTTTTTTGCTGTATGATAGGTATCAGTCGTGATGTATTGGTATCATCTGTATTGAGTATCACAAATCCATTGGTCTTTACATTCAAGACCAATTTCTTATAACTGTCTATCATGTTATCAATATCTTTGAAATAATCAGGGTGATCCATTTCTATATTGGAGATCAAAACACCATCTGTTTTATATAATAAGAAGTGATCTTGATACTCACATCCCTCGATCAAGAGATTATCATGACCTTGAACACACACCTCATCTTCTCCAATGATATTTGAACCATATACTGAATAAAATGGAAATTCTTTTCTTTTACCCTGAGATAGAGCAAATGTAGTCAGTGCTGAAATGGATGTTTTTCCATGAGTACCACAAACTGCATAAGTTTGTGATTTTAAGCTCAAATGAGCTAAGAATTGAGGATAAGAGTAGCTTTTAAATTTAGCAGATGCTTTCATCACCATCTCACTGGAGCTATAAGCAGAGGAATAGATGAAGTAATCAACAGGAGTTTTGATATCACTGAAATT
>JBFHKM010000035.1:0-22363 GCA_041595335.1 Sphaerochaetaceae bacterium | reverse complement strand
TTCACTTTCACAGACAATGGATCCATCCATCTGATCAATCAGTTTCTTACAGATACTCAAACCAAGTCCTGTTCCACCTTCAAGTTTGCTCAACGAATTCTCTTCTTTTGAGAAAGGTTTGAACAGTTGATTGTTTACAAAATCTTCACTCATTCCTACACCAGTATCCTGTATCTGAGTGAAAATAAGAATTTTATCATCATCTAAATTTTTGTAATTTAAATTCCAAATGATCTTACCACCTGGATTTGTATATTTTATTGCATTATTTAAAATATTAACAAAGATTTGAGTTAGTCTCTTATCATCAGCATAGATTCTATTCTTTAGGTCTTTGCAGTTTCCATCAATTAGAATCTCAATATTTTTTTCATCTACCTTATTCATTGTGAGAGTTTTAACTCGGTTTATTATTTTACAGAAATTAACAACTGAATATGTAAAGTCAAAATCATCACTAAGAAGTTTTTGAGTATCTAAAATATCATCCATCAGGCTCAATAGATATAATGCAGACTCATCAATATCAACAAAATAAGATTTGACATCTTCTGATGTTGCTTCTTTCATACCAAATTCAGACAAACTAATTACAGCACCTAAAGGTGTTCTCATATCATGACTCATTCTAGCAAGAAAAAGACCTTTTGCTTTATTTGCATCAACAGCTTCCTGTTCTGCTTTTATCAATTCATCATTTGTTTTTTCAAGGTTCTTACGTCTTTGATGATTCAACAATATGAACATGACAGAAAGAAGAACGATTACAACCACCAATATTATTAAATATTCAGAGCGATGAAAGTTAATATAATCGTATAAAGTTGGTGTGTAAACAATACCTGAAACATTCTTTTCAGTGATATCATTTAACATTTTTTTGTTAAAATGGGATATGGACTTATTGACGATATTTGATAGGATGAAGCCATCTTCATTATCTTTGATTACAACATTAACTTCTGCAGCATATGATACAATTGCTGGGTCACGAGCAAGATTTTGATATTTTGATTTAGCTTTCAAATAGTTAAAGTTGTAACTTGAATCAATGAGAGCATCAACTTTACCACTCAAGACCAAATCATATCTTTTTTGCAGACTTTCCTCATAGACTAATTTCCAATTTGGAAAATTGGCTTTTATATATTTATCTGCTGGACTATTTTCATCTGAAAGAACTATGGTTCTGACCTCTTCCTTATCAAGAGTTGTAGGAAGTTTGATAACAAATTGCATTGGAACTTTCATAAAAGAATCACAGTAGATCAACTCATTGGCAATTGAAGTTCCTTTAAAACAATCAAGATCAATTGCAAAAGTGGCATCACCTGATTTCAGCATCTCTGCTGAAGATTTACCATCTTCATTTGGAATCAAACGCATCTTCAAACCGGAGACGTTGTTGACCTCATTAATTATTGCAGGAAAAATTCCAATTGGTTGTCCATTTTTACCAAAAGAGGAAAAGACCTCTCTCTCCATGCCGGATACGACAGATATATTCGGATTGCTTTTTATATAATCCAATTCTTTTCGTGTGAACTCAGATACCATGGTTCTAGGATAATAATTATAATATAGAGTTGAGTATAAATCATAAGAGTTGTTAAACAATGAAGATAAAGCAGAATTTAAAACATCAGATTCTCCTTTCCTTGTTACATAATAGGTAGGTAAAGCAAGAAATCTATCTAGGATATGTAAATTATCATTTATATCACCTAAGCCCAGGACCCCCAGATCTACCTGCTGCGTCTCTAAAGCATCGCGTAGCTCCTGTTCTGAGTCAAAACCAATCATTATTGGATTTTCAATCTTTTCATTTATATATTTCAATATAGGGTCAACAATTTCACTTCGATTCAGATATCCAATGGTTCTATTTTTCATTGCATCATATTCTTGATATGCATATGTTGTGGAGGCTGAACACAGAATAGAATCTACGTGTCTTACCATAATAGAATTTGCTTCAAAATCATCATCTAAATCTGCAATGTAAGGACATGACATTATTGCATCGACTTCATTGTTTCTTAAAGCTTGTAAACTTGCTTTTTTATTATCATATATTTTAAACTCAATAGGTTGAGGCAAGTATTTCTCTAAAGCTCTGATTAAATCAGGTTCAAATCCTGAAATCTCTCCATCACTGTTTACAAAGGCAGTATTAGAATTATTCCAAATGGCAAATCGTAAAGAGTTTTCATTGCTTTCTGCATATATAAATGAAAATGCAGTTGTCAACAACAAAAATAACATCATCAAATGTTTGAATATTCTATTTGTTTTGTTCAATGTATTGCCTCTTTATTAGTTCTCCTACTATTACTATGCCCTATTATTAATTACATAGCAAATAAAATAAGACTTTTTGTTAAAAATTAATAGATTTAACTTAATACATGAAAAGTATTGATCATTCATCTTATAACAATTCTCTATTTACATTGGAGTTTTACGACTTACTATATTATTAAATTTTTTGTTCTTCATGGATCAATCCTAATAAATTAAATTTTCAATTGAGGCACATATTTCATACTTTATAATTTGATATATAATAGATATTTATGTTAAAAAAAATCATTCCATGATATAATACAGAATATCAAAAATAAGGAGAGTTTTTTTGTTTAATAACAAATTATTATCAAATAGATTTTACTTGTTTCTTGTATTTGGTATGTTCTCAACAATCTTAGTTTTGGTGTTCTGTTTATATTCTTTTTCTTACAATAAAAATAACTTACTCAAGTCAATAGATAATGAACTTGATATAGTAAACACCTCCACTTGCTCCTCAATTGTACAAAATGTTGATCAGTTATCAACAATCTCAATGAACGTCATATATTCAAATGGAATAAAATCCAATTTTAAGGAATTCACTCAATACTTCCCCAATATTGATTCTCCAAATGATGAAAATTATGTATCGACAAGAGAGAAGGTACTGGCAATTTCAGATTATATATTTGCTATGATTGGGCCTGTTCAATCAACCAGTCGTGTTAACTTGTATTCTTTTGATGGAGCAATGATAAAATTAGGATTCAGTACAACTTTTACAGATGTCGATTTAGAGAGTTTTGACTGGTACAGACCAACGGTTGAACTGAATGGTAAGAAATTCATCACAACTCCTCATGTGGTATCAGATATACCAAACTATTCAATTTCTGATATAACTTCAAAATATATATCTCTAATAAGAGTGTTCTTCAATAAGTACAACCAAAAAGAAGGGATATTAGAGATTGTTCAAAACTGCAACAAAATCTTTGAATATCCAATTGAGTTGATGACAACCAGAGAAGACATAAAGGCTTTTGTTTTCAATGAGAGAGATGAGCTACTTTTCCCTTTCTCCGATAATATATATGAGGAGTTCTCTTATGATGATGACTTAAGAGATTTAAGTTATGAAGAAATTTTAAACAATGATAATTATATAGTGCACTCATCCGTACTTGAAAGCTATGGTTGGAAAGTTATCGTCTGCATGCCAAAAACTATAGTAGCTTCAAAGATGGATGAAATCAGAAAGAACTTCATCATCCTTCTAATAATTACATTGTGCATAACATTGATTGTTTGCTTCATAATATCAGGATCTCTAACATCGCCGATCAACAAACTTAAAAAAATCACCAATGAAACCAATCTGAAGAACATAATTGAAACTGACGAGAACAAGCTTGAAGTTCCTAAAATCAAAATCAGAGAGATTGCTGAATTATGGGAAGCTTATGAGTTGATGATTGTTGAGTTAAAAGAGACCTCAAAAGAGGTACTGCTGCTTCAATCCGAGGAGATAAAGTCAAAACTGCTTATGTCCCAATCTTTTGTAAGGCCTCATTTTATATATAACTGTTTGAGCAACATAAGTGTCATGGCAGATGAAAACTTGAATACAGAGATATCACAGATGTGCTCTTCCCTTGCAAATTATCTCAGATATTTATCTGCCACTTCTGAGACGATTCTTGAGACCATTGAAAAAGAGGCTCAGAACACTCAACACTTTTTAAGTATAATGCAGTTACGATATCCTGAGGAATTCAAATATGAAATTGAATATGATGAAAAGATTAAAGACTTCAAAATTCCAAAACTCATTTTGCAATCACTGACAGAGAACACATTCAAACATGCTTTTATTGATCCTCCACCATGGAAACTCAATATAAAATTTACAGTGGAGGATAATAAATGGAAGGCCTTCATCACTGACAATGGTGGTAATTTTTCAGATTCTAAAAAAGAACAAATTATGAATGAATTTGATAATCTCAACATAGATGATGAATTGAATAACTTTCACATTGGCAATTTTGGATTGAAGAATACATTCATCAGATTGAAGATGAGATACAAAGAGGATGCAGTTTTTCAAATTATAAACTCAAAACAAAACGAAACTACAATTATTATAGGAGGAACAATCATAAATGATTAAAAAAAATGAAATCAAGGTCTTGGTTGTAGAAGATGAAACATTGCTCAGAAAGCACTTGATCAAACTAGTGAATACAATTGAATACGTCCCAATTAAAATTATTGGAGATGCTACAAATGGTGTTGATGCATATAAGATTGTTGAAAAAGAATTACCAGATTTAATAATCAGCGATATAAAAATGCCTGGCGGTGATGGTTTGACTTTAGCAAAGAGAGTACATGACAATTATCCAAGCATTAAATTTGTTATATTGAGTGGATATGATGAATTTTCTTATGCTCAGACTGCTTTAAGAAGCGATGTTAAAGACTATTTACTGAAGCCAATAGATAAAGAACTTTTTAAGGACACGGTATTGAAGATTTCAAACCAAATCTTCAGTGAGAATGAGACCTTTGTAATAAACAATTCCAATCAAGATAAAAAGCAGATGTGTGATTTCATCATTAATTACCTAGAAAACAATTACACCAACGATATAAGCATTGCAGATTTAAGTGTGAAATGTGGTTTTACTCAAGAATATCTTGGGAAGATCTTCAAAAAATATACCAACCAAACAATATCCCAATATATAATCAACCTCAGGGTAAAAGAAGCAGAGAAGCTGCTTATCAAATACCCCAATATGGAAATATATAGAGTTGCTGAATTGGTTGGTTATAAGGAAAATAACTTCTATTTCAGTCGTATATTTAAAACCAAAACAGGTATACAGCCATCGGAATTTAGAAAACTAAATCAAACCAAGCATGACATCCCGTAAGAAATAGCCACTATCTTTGATTGTTCTTTTACAATCATTTCCATAATCCACATAAGTTATTCCAAATCTCTTGGAATAACCATGTGCCCATTCAAAATTATCCAATAAAGACCATGCAAAATAACCTTTCAGAGGAATTCCTTCCTTTATTGCTTCTTTGCAGGAAGCGAGATGACTTTCAAAGTATTCAATTCTCTTTTTATCATGAACTCTGTTATCATCACTCAATTTATCAACAGATGCCATTCCATTCTCTGTTATGTAGATATCGATGTTATCGGTGTCCTTATTGATTGTCCTTAAGAACCTAAGCAGACCTTGAGGAACTATGTTCCATCCCATATCTGTTGTTTCATGCCAGCTCTTTACAGCTTTTGCATGAAAAGGTTCTGATGCATCATATCTTACCAAATCCTCACTGTAATAATTCAGACCTATGAAATCTATTTTTTGATTTATATTTTTTAAATCATCTTTTTCAACAGGCAACTCTATTTTCATCTCGGATTCAATCAAACTTGGATATATCCCTTTAAAGATTGGAGATATAAATACATCTGTTTGAGTGGCTTTAATAATCTCTGAAGCAAAGACATCTTCTTTTTTCTTGCTGCAAGGTTGTGGATAGATTGCATTTATTGTGATTCCAATCTGTCCATCAATTTTTAACTTTCTGAACTCTTGCACAGCAAGACCATGAGCTAAATTCAAGTGATGTGCACAGATGAAAGCCTCTTTTAAATCAGTATGACCTGGAGCATGTCTTCCTTCATAATGGCTGACAAAACTTGAACAGAAAGGTTCATTTAAAGTGATCCAATTCTTCACTTCATTTGAAAATTCTTTAAAACAGAATGCAGCATAATCTCTGAAGGCATAAGCACATTCTCGATTTGTCCAATCTTTCAATGCCAATGGGAGATCCCAATGATAAAGAGTCACAAAAGGAGTGATGCCATTATTGAGCAATTCTTTTAATACATCATGATAATAATCAACGCCTTCTTGATTGACCTCTCCAATTCCATCTGGGAATATTCTTGACCAAGCAATAGAGAACCTATAGGAGGAAAATCCAAGTTCCTTCAAGATTGCAATGTCCTCTTTATATTTATGATAAGAGTCACATGCAACATCTCCATTATCATCATTATAGATTTTTCCCTTGGTATGAGAGAACTCATCCCAGATTGTCAGACCTCTATTCCCTTCTTTCACAGCTCCCTCTATTTGATAAGAAGCAGTTGCACATCCAAATATAAAATCTTTTTCAAAAGCTAAGTTTTTCAATATTGTGTCCTCTATGCTAAGTTTATTTTTTGATTGGATAAACTGATAAATTTGGGCTCTATCAATATTCCATCATATTTCACATGTAATTCTGAATTCTTACATCTCACAGTTACAGTACTGATTAGAATACCATATTGATTGTAGACCTTTTTGATTTTTTCAACTCCCTCATTAAAATGAGAGAATTTGATTGTCAGATTCTTTTCATATTCATAATCAGGCCTATCATCTCTATACCCTGTCAGCAATACTGAATTCTCTCTCAGCAAGAGAGGCATTGAAAGATAATCATATTTCTCTTTTATCCATGTGTTACCAACATATTCTCTTTCAGTTAATATATTATACCACACACCTTTTGGTAGATAGTAATCAACCTCACCTGATTCTTTAAATATAGGAGCAACCAAAAGACTATCGCCCAATAAGAACTGCTTATCTAGATAATCAACTGCTCTGTCTCCTTCAAATTCAAGAAACATTGCTCTCATCATTGGTATTCCCTGCTCATGAGCTTCAACAGCATGAGAGTACAGCTGTGGCATCAATTGACATTTAAGGTTTGTGAATTTCTTCAATACAGAAGATGCTTCATCATCAAACAACCAAGGTACTCTATAAGAAGAGGATCCATGTAACCTGCTATGAGAGCAAAGAAGACCAAATTGGCACCATCTCTTATAGATATCCGCAGAAGCAGTGCTTTCAAAGCCTCCAATATCATTGCTCCAGTAACCAAATCCTGAACAAGAGAGTGATAGTCCACTTCTCAAAGTCTCAGCCATAGAAGGATATGTTGCACTGCAATCGCCTCCCCAATGAACAGGAAAAGCTTGACTTCCTACAGTTGCACTTCTAGCAAATAGAACAGCCTCTCCATCACCTTTGACCTCTTTCAACAGATCAAAAACAGCTTTGTTGTATAGATAGGTATAATAATTATGCATGCTCAAGCTATCACTTTTATCAAAGTAGGAAATATCTTTAACAGGAATTCTTTCACCAAAATCAGTTTTGAAGCAATCAACCCCCATATCCAATAATTCTTTTAGCTTTCCTTGATACCATTTTGTTGCATCCGGATTTGTAAAATCAACTAAAGCCATACCAGATTGCCACATATCAGTTTGCCATATATCACCATTAGTTTTTGTTACAAAGTATCCAGCTTTCTGTCCTTCATCAAACAGATAAGATTTTTGAGCGATGTATGGATTTATCCAAACACATATCTTCAGGTCTTTTTCATGATATCTCTCAAGCATCTTTTTGGGATGAGGAAATGTCTCAGGATCCCATGTAAAATTGCACCACTCCACTCCTTTCATCCAATAGCAATCAAAATGAAATACACTCAATGGAATCTCACGTTCCTTCATTCCATCAATGAAATGAGAAGTTGTTTTCTCATCATAATTTGTTGTAAAAGAAGTTGTTAACCACAGACCAAAAGACCAAGCTGGAGGAAGAGCTGGTAGACCTGTCAATTGACAATATTTTCCAATAACTTTTTTAGTTGATTCTTCACTGATTATGTAGTATTCCAGTTTCTCACCACTCAAAGAGAACTGAACTTGTTCAACCTTCTCACTGGCAATTTCATAGGATACATCCTTTGGAGAATTGACAAATACACCATAACCTTTGTTGGAAACATAGAATGGAATGTTCTTATAAGCTTGCTGACTTGCTGTTCCACCATCTTCATTCCAAATTTCAACATTTTGTCCATTTTTAACAAAAGGAGTGAATCTTTCTCCCAATCCATATAATGTCTCATCAATATCAATTGCCAGAGATTCAACAGTAAAAGTATCTTTACTGCTTCGCTCTTCAAAATGTGCTTGAGATCTTTGAGATGAAGATGTGAGCAATATATTGTTTCTGTAGTACTTAACATTCCAATTGTTTGGTTCCTTTGATATCTCGACTCTCAGATTCCCTGTGGTATAAATGAGAACTTCTGGCGTCTCTTCAAAGGTCACTGCAGTTTTAGTTTTATTCAGAGTGAATGCAGGAGTTGTTTCCTTCTGACCTTCAAAATGACTCAACTTAACACCGATAACATTTTCTAATGGGGAAAAGAACTTCAATTTGAAAACTGCTGCGTTCAAAATAGATCCACGGTCTTCTATGTGTTTGCTACTCGCATATACATATAAATTCTCACCATCAAAATCATGATCAAAATACTCTGTACAAAATAAAGGTGAATATTCATCCTTGATCAACCAAAATCCATTCGTAAATTTCATAAATTATCCTTTCACAGCCCCAGCTGATACTCCTCCAACGATATATTTTTGTCCAAAAATAAATACAAGCAAAACAGGTAAAATGGTGAGCACAATATCTGCACAAACAAGATTCCATGAATTCTCAAATGCACCAAAGAAATTATATACAGCCAAAGTCATTGGCCATTTTTTTGAATTATTTAGATAATAAAGAGGCATTGTGAAATCATTCCAAACTGCCATCATATTCAAAACAGCTAAAGTTGAAGCAATAGGTTTCAATAAGGGTACGATTATCTTTGTAAAAAGCTGAATTGGTGTGCATCCATCAAGGATGGCAGCTTCATCTAATTCTCGTGGAATTGTTGCTACAAATCCATATGCAATGAACAAGCTCAAAGGAATGTTTACGGCAGAATAGATAAATATAATTCCAACTCTTGTATTCATCAAGTTCAAGAACTGCAATACTTTAAATAAAGAAACATTGTTAATTGGCATTGCAAGACCTGTTATTATGAAATAATAAAATACCTTGTTGATACCTTTTGTATTTCTTGAAATGACAAAGGCTGCTGCTAAAACACAGATGATAATTATGCACACACTCACTACAGAATATAAAAGACTGTTATAAAATGATGTGAACAACTTACCTTTCTCAATTACTGTTGCATAGTTCTCAAAATGAAATGTTGTTGGTAGATTTATCGACATTCTATTTGCTTCTGTACTTGTTTTGAAAGAATTAACTATCACAACATAAAAAGGTACAACAACAATCAATACGCAAATCAATGAAAATATATTTAAGATCACATGTCTAGTTTTTTTTATAATCAACGAGTTCATCACATTTTCACCTCTTTGTTTTCCATAGATCTGATAATGAAGTAAATCAAGGATATCAATATAACGAACAATACTGTTGAGAGTGTTGTTCCCATAGCCAAATCACCTTTTGAGAATTCTTTGTATACAGCTGTGTTGATAACACCTGTTGCATTACCAGGGCCTCCGTTTGTCAGTGCATAGATCATATCAAACACTCTGAGACCATAGGTCAGATTAAGGATTGTGATATTAACTATTACTGGTAATAGCAGTGGCAATGTTATCTTTGTAAATTTCTGGAAGAAATTAGCTCCATCTATTTCTGCAGCTTCGTAATATGTGGGTGATATCGAGATCAGTCCGGCTATTATTACAACCATGATATATCCAACACCTTTCCATACATCAACTGCCATCACTGTTGGAAAAACAATATTTAAATCCGTTAACCAATTTCGTGATAGGTTTTCCAAACCTATAGAATTTAAGAAGTTATTTAAAAAACCTCTTGTTGGGTGCAACATGCTTCTAAAAACTAAACCTACAACCAAATAAGACAGCACCTGAGGGGAGAAAAAAACCATTCTTTGAAAGTTTTTAGCTTTGATAAAACGTTGTGTTAAAAGTAATGCTATCAAACAACCCAGAACTGTTTTTGCAATAGTTGTGACTAAGGTAAAATACAAAGTATTGCCTATATATTGAGTATATTCAGCAGACAATACTCTTCTATAATTATCCAGACCTACGAAATGTAAGTCATTAAAATAAATGTTCCAATCTGTAAAAGACAGACATATTCCTAAAATCCCAGGTAAAAAGAAGAAAACAAAATAGAGCAGAACTGCTCCAATTGCAAAGTACCAAGGATATATTTTTTTAGTATCCATTTAAACTCCTGTTGTAGAAGAAAAAGTGTTTGAAATCAAACACTTTTTCTATAACTACTTACTAATTGACCCAACCTGGATCACGTTGTAACTTCGCTTGATTGTTTCTTCTATTCATTATTATGTTCAAAACATCTTCAGGTGTACTTGCACCAATGAACATAGATTCAAGGTCCTTACCAATGTCCATCCATTGATTATCAATGTAATTAACAGATGTTTGAACAACACGAGCTTTCTGCAGACTGTCAATATAAGCATTTTCATCAGCTTTAAATCTTGTAGGAATTTCAGGCCAGCACAAAGCGTTTAGATCAGGTTGTCCTTCAAATCTCTTCACTAGATTTTCTTTTCTTGCTAAGAATGCAAAGAATAATTTAGCTTCTTCTGTGTGTTTGCTGCTTTTATTTATGAAATATGCATTACTTGCAGGATTGACACCTATAACTTGGTTATCTCCAAAAGGAATAACAAATTGACCTAAATTATCAGAATCAAAATCAGGATATTCTGCTGTTACTTGGTTCTTCCAACCAAGTTCTGCAATTGTCATTGCACATGCACCACTTGCAATTGCTTCTGGAGCATTTTCCCAAGCATTGCTCAGATAATCTGTTCCATAATATCCTAGTTGAGCTACTTCATTGACCTGTTTGATGATAGTCAATAATTCAGGAATATCATCTAAATCTTTTTCATTTGCGTTCAACTCATCATATAGATTTGGATCAGATTGGAGGTAAAGTCCTCCTGTTTCAAATAGTGGCAATACTTGATGCCAACCATTGGTTGTGCATTCATAAATTGGTGTGATTCCACTGTCCAATATGGTCTGACAGACTTCTTTGAATTCATCATATGATGTTGGTGCTTTCAATCCTAAGTTTTCAAAGATAGTTTTGTTGTAAACAACAAAATACATTTTTGGACCTGGGAAAGTTATTCCATAAGCTTTATTGTTATCAGAAACTGCAGATACTGCTGCATCTGACATTCTGCTCATCCACTCTTCATTGGTCAAATCAACACAGTACTGAGACATCTGAGTGCTTGAGGCTAAGTTGATTGGAGTATCCACACAGATGATATCAGGAGCTTCTCCTGAGTCCAATTTAACTTTTATGAGATCTCGCCATTGGGCATCTGGAGAAATTTGGAAATCAATTTTGATTCCAGTCTCACTTTCAAATTCTTTTGCCAAGACCTGAACAATTCCAGTATTTGGAAGACCGCTTTGATGACTACCAAATGTCAGAGTGACAGGTTTTGATACTTCTTTTTCCGATGTTCCACTTGCAAACAAACTGGTTATTGCTAACAGTGAACAGCAAATAACCGCTATACCTTTTTTCATACAAATCTCCTTTTGCATCAAAAATAACTATATAAATAAGTTAACTTTTCAATACAGTAATAAATTACCACGGTTCCATACCCACCGCCATGGAGAAATTTGAAATAAACAATGCATTTTTTTGAACAGATAGAAAAAACGACAGGTAGTATTTTAATAGCTTCTGAATTATTTATGCTTTATACGCCAATTTTTTGGAGAGATACCATAAACATTTTTAAAAGTTCTTGAAAAATGAAGAGGATTTTCGTATCCAACAGAAACACTTATATCACCAACAGATAGATTTGTAATCTTCAATAATTCAATTGCTTTTATCATTCTATAATTGATTAAAAATTCCTGGGGAGATTTCCCAACTGAATTATGAAATATTTTGCTAAAATAACTCCGACTTATACAACATACAGCAGCGATGTCTTCAACTGTAATTGGGTTTTGATAATTTTGTTCTATAAAATTTATAGCTTCTTTAATATAATAATCACTAATTCTTTCATTTTTAATAGGATTATTATGTTTACAAGAATTAAGAAAATAATCAAAAAAAAGATACATATGACCTATCAGATTGAATGAACTTTGGTCAGAGTTATTTACAATATATAACATTTCTTCAAGCATTTTTTGTTGAAGTTCTGGAGAGTGACTTTTGTATATAGTAGAATTTCGAGTCAAATCTGTAACATATAAGGATTCTTTTATTCTGAGCCCATCAAATTCTAGCCAACAATATTCCCATGGATGTTCTTTGTCTGCTATGTAGGTATTAATTTGACCAGGGAATATCAAAAACCCTTGTCCTTTTTTTACATGAAATGTTATTGATTCTCCTTTTTCATTATCTGCCATTAAAATACCCTTTCCAGAAATAACATAATGAAATAGATAATGATTTCGACTTATTGGACCAAAAGAATGACCAGGTTCACACTTTTCCCAACCAAATTGATAAAGATTTAAATCAATATAATTTTCACTCGGAAAAATAGAAAAAAGGATATCATTCATATCAAAACTCCCCCAATATACCAAAATGCTTACACACTTAACATTATATCATAAAATATTGCATTTTGGTATAAATGTCGGAAAATTCAGATATTTTTAATCAAAAATTGGAGTGATATCATAAGTTAATTGTAAAAACAATTGGAGGCAATATGAAAAAAATATTATCAATTTTATTAAGCTTTGTTGTTGTTGTATCTTTTATTTCTTGTGGTAAAAGTAATACATCTAATGTAAGTAAAGTAGACAAAAAAGGTTCGTTAACAGTAGCAATATGGGACAACAATCAGTTAAAGGGATTGCAACAAATTGCAAATGAATGGGGCGAAAAATCAGGATATGATGTAGAATTTGAAGTTTTTGATTGGTCCACTTACTGGACAATGCTTGAAGCTGGAGTATCAGGAGGAGAAATGCCTGATATTTTCTGGATGCATTCAAGTTATGCTCAAATGTATATGGATTCTAATGTATTATTAAATTTAAATTCAGAAATAGCAAAAGACGATGCAATTGATATTGCAAATTATTATCCAGGAATCAGTAATTTATATAGTAACAAAGATGGCCATTATGCAATTCCAAAAGACCATGACACGATAGCTGTTGTTTATAATAAATCAATATTTGATAAATATGGTATTGCATACCCCACTAAAGCTTGGACTTGGGAAGATTTTGCTAGTATAGCCCAAGAAATAACAGACAAGGGGAAAACAGATGGTGTTTATGGAGCTTACTTAGATTGTGGTAATAACCAATCAGGTTGGTATAACATAATTTACGCTTTTGGTGGAGAGGTTATAAACGATGATCATACCAAATCAGGAATGGACAATCCTAATACAATAAAGGCCATGAATTTTGTTAAAGATAAAATCTTACCTGCATGTCCTTCTCAAGATTCCATGGCAAATACAGCAGGAGATACAATGCTGATTTCAAATAAACTCGGTATGTATATCGATGGTTCTTGGATGGTTAACTCATATTATAGTCTTGATAATATAGATGATCTCGCTTGGGTGGAGTTACCTTGGGAAGATGTAAACAATAATAATATATGTGACGAAGGTGAAAGAGTATCAATTTATAATGGACTCGGTTGGTCAATCTATGAAGGCACAGAAAACTCTGATGCTGCATGGTCATTAACTTCAGCATTAACAAGCAAAGAAGGTCAGATAAAACAATCAGAGCTTGGCGTAACTATGTCCGGTTATGTAGGTCTTTCAGATCAATGGGCAAGTTCATTTGAAGGAATCGATTTATCTGCTTATACAGATATAGAAAACGATGGTACTTTAATTTTTAGGCCATATTCAAAATATGCTGGAAGATGGGAAGATTATTTTACAGAA
Source organism: Sphaerochaetaceae bacterium (assembly GCA_041595335.1). Taxonomy (GTDB): domain Bacteria; phylum Spirochaetota; class Spirochaetia; order Sphaerochaetales; family Sphaerochaetaceae; genus Pleomorphochaeta. Next base: position 8,149 of record JBFHKM010000035.1, on the reverse strand, counting down.
GCTTTTATTCCTGCATGGAATGGCTCAGCATCAATGACAGATACATGTAAAAGCATTGCAACCTATATGAATGGATTGCTTGATTCTGAAAACGAATAATATTCATAATTAATCAGTTGGAACAGTTCATCTAGCTGTTTCTCCTGGTATTTCATTAAAAACTTAAGAGGAAAAGATCTAATGCAAAAGATGAGAACACTTAAAAGTAAGACAGAAGCTAAATGGGGATTGATTCTAATTGCTCCAACTATCATTGGACTTTTAATATTAAACTTCTATCCAATCATTTCAACAATATATTTATCATTATGCAAAACAGGTGATTTTGGGATTGGTAATAAATTTATTGGATATGATAACTATATCACCCTTTTTCAGGATAAAGAAGTTTTCCATTCATTAATAAATACATTTAAATATACAATTATTGAGGTCCCATTCTCTATTGTAATATCTCTAATCTTAGCATCTTTGCTCAATCATAACATTTTTGGCAGAACTAGTTATCGGACAATCTATTTTTTACCAATGATTTGTGCTCCCGCTGCAGTGGCAATGGTCTGGAGGTGGATGTTTAATCAAGATTTTGGTCTTCTAAATATGATTTTCAGATCTAATGTTGCTTGGATAACTGATCCAAACATAGCTTGGATTTGTGTAGCTATTGTTGGTGTTTGGAGCTCAATAGGATACAACATGGTCTTGTTAATTGGTGCTCTTCAAGATATACCTAGAGATTATTATGAAGCTGCAACAATTGATGGAGCTTCAGCAATCAAATCCTTTTTTCACATTACTATTCCAATGCTACTACCAATGCTATTTTTCATAATTTTAACAGGTGTAATTGGTGCTCTGCAATTGTTTGACCTTCCATACATGATAATAAATAGAAGCAGTCGTGCATTTAGTGATGTACAAACAATTACTTATTTATTCTATACGTATTCATTTGAACATTCCAATCGTGGTTATGGTGCAACTATTGTTATTTTTATGTTACTCATAATTGGAATCATAACATATGGAATACAAAAACTAGAAAAAAAATGGTGTTCTGTCTAAAAAAGGAGATAAAGGTGAAGTATCAATCAAAACAAAATATCAACAGTATAGTAACACATATTGTTTTAATATGTGGATCAATTTGTATGTTATTACCATTTATATGGATGTTTCTAACAGCATTTAAGACCAGAAGTCAATCAGTATCAGTAAATCCTTTCTATTTCTTTCCTCATGAAGGATGGCACTTTGAAAATTTCAGCGAAGTTTGGAATTCATATAATTTCTTAAGACTATATGCAAATACGCTTCTGATGATATTCTTTCGTGTTTTATTCGCTTGTTTAACAGCTACTATGGCAGGATATGCCTTTGGAAGATTAAAATTTCCAGGAAAAAGTTTCTTTTTTTCTCTAGTTTTAATCCAGATGATGGTTCCATCTCAAATTTTTATAATACCTCAATATTTAATGGTTTCCAAGTTACATCTTCTAAACACTCAATTTGCATTGGTGTTTCCAGGAGCTGTTTCCGCTTTTGGTACTTATCTACTAAAACAAGGTTATCAATTTTTACCAAAAGAGTTAGAAGAGGCCGCGGAATTAGATGGTTGTTCAATTTGGCAGCGCTTTACAAAAATAATGCTGCCTTTAACTAAATCATCAATGGTTTCTCTAGGTATTTTCACCGCTCTTTTTGCATATAAAGATATGATGTGGCCAATGATAGCTTGTAATAAATCAACTCATACCACTTTATCTGCGGCTCTAGCAAAACTTCAAGGACAATTTACAAGTAACTACCCTCAATTGATGGCAGGAGCTTTAATGGCAATCATTCCAATGTTAGTTATTTATTTATTATTCCAAAGACAATTTATGGAAGGTATTACAACAACTGGCGGAAAACTATAAACAAAGGGAAAAAAATGAGTATCAGATATGTTAAAAGCAAAAAGCTTTTTCAAATTGAAACAGCTCACAGCATGTATCAAATGAAAATTAATGAGATTGGAATTCTTCTTCATACTTATTATGGTGAAAAATTAGGGAATATGGATATGAGCTATCAAATACCATCTGTTGAACGAGGATTTTCTGGAAATCCTTATGAAATAAGTACTCATCATGAGGTTTCTCTAGATTTGTTACCTCAAGAATATACAAGTTCTGGTGTAGGAGATCATAGAATTTCTAGTATTGATGCCATCAGCAATAATGGTAGTAGAAGTATTGATTTTAGATACAAATGTCATAAATTATTAAGTAGCAAATATTCAATAGAAGGATTACCTTACGTTAGAGCTCATAAAGATGACGTATGCACTCTTGAAATTATTCTTATTGATGAAATAATTGGATTAGAAATTAAATTACTATATGGAGTATTTGAATCTAAGGATATAATTACAAGGACAGTTGAACTAACTAATATTGGAAAAACAGCAATTATCCTAGAAAAAGTTGATTCTATTTGTATTGACTTCTTAAATACTAACTATGATTTAATTCATTTCCAGGGAAGACATTGTATGGAACGTCAGTTTGAGCAGAACACACTTAATCATGATATTCAAACAATAAGCTCAAAACGCGGTATGAGTAGTCATCAAAACAATCCTTATGTAATATTAACAGAATTAGCTACAACAGAAGATATTGGTAATTGCTATGGATTTATGCTTATGTATTCAGGCAATCATAAAACAGAAATAGAAGTAGACCAAACAAATAACACTAGACTCGTAATGGGAATAAATGATGATTATTTTAGGTGGGAATTAGAACCAAATAGTGTTTTTCATGCTCCTGAAACTATTTTAACCTTCAGTAATTTGGGGCTAAATAAATTGAGTCAAAATTTCCATAATATTATCAGAGAAAATATCTGCCCTATTCAATTTCAAAATATTCAAAGACCAATTTTAATAAATAATTGGGAAGCTACTTATTTTGATTTTGATTATACCAAAATCATCAAATTAGCCCAACAAGCTTTAGAAGTTGGCGTAAATATGTTTGTTTTAGATGATGGATGGTTTGGTAATAGAAATAATGACAACGCAGGGTTAGGTGATTGGATCGTTAATGAATCAAAACTGCCTGGTGGATTAACGAAGTTATCAAAAGATCTCAAAGCTATAGGTATGAATTTTGGATTGTGGTTTGAACCAGAAATGATCAATGAAAACTCCGAACTTTATAAAAGGCATCCAGAATGGGTATTACAAGATCCTAGTAGAAAGCCAGTGATCTCTCGAAATCAAATGGTTCTTGACTTATCAAATATTGATGTTCAGAATTATATATTCAAAAGCATAGATAAGATATTGGAAGGTTCGGAAATTGCATATATCAAATGGGATTTTAATAGAAGTCTTTCAAATGTTTATTCAAATGCATTACCAAATTCTAAGCAAGGAGAAGTTTCACATAAATTTATATGTGGAACATATTCTCTACTTGAGAGACTCAATTCTAAATATCCTAACACTTTGATTGAAGGTTGTGCTGGTGGTGGTGGGCGATTTGATGCTGGCATGTTATATTATTGCCCACAAATTTGGTGTTCTGATAACACAGATCCAATTGCACGTCTGAAAATTCAAAAAGGAACATCATATGGATATCCAGTCAGTACAATGGGAAGTCATGTTTCAGCTGCACCAAATCACCAAACAGGAAGAGATGTTTCTTTAAAAACACGTGGAATTGTTGCAATGTCGGGTACTTTTGGTTATGAATTAGATTTTGATAAATTAACTGATATAGATAAATCTGAAATAACAAAGCAAATTGAAAATTTCAAAAAATATTATTGGATAATACAAAAAGGAACATATTTCCGTTTAACAAATAACAAAGAAAATTCATTTTATGAAGCTTGGGAATTTGTTTCAAAAGATAAAACTAAAATTCTATTAAATATGGTGGTGACAAATATTAAAGCAAACTCTGAGATACCCAGAATAAAATTAAAGGGATTAGAGAAGCATTTAATATATCACATTGAAGGCACCAAGGAAAAATTTACAGGGGCAGCATTGATGTATGCAGGATATGTTTTCTCACTAAATATAGAAGATTATCAATCTTTTCAAATTCTACTAGTATTGGAAAAATAGTCTTATTTAATATGCTGTGTTTATATGTATAACCATATATGAAGTATATATACATTTAAATTTTTTTATTATATTAAATAGTATAAGGCTTAATCCTACTACAATAATTACTCTTTCTTAAATTTAAATAGATTCTTCCTTTACTTCCCAAATACCAAGACCTATTATATTAAGTATGATGTTGGTTTCAATATGACCTATTTAAATTAGCTCTTATTAATGCTTTCTCGCTATTAAATATAATAGAAGCAAGCAATTATTATATTTCATAGTTCCTTTTGAAGTTGTTCATGATGAATTTTATGTTTATTTGTGATTGAAAATATAAAGATGGAGGTCTTTTGATGAAAAAAGTTGTGATAGTAGGTGGCGGTGTTGCTGGAAAGGTTCTTGCATCAGATCTTGTAAAGAATAAGAATATTGAGACAGTACTAGTGGAACCCAAGGATTACATTGAAGTTCCTTTTGCTCGTTTGAGAGCTCTTGTTGAACCTGATGATTTCTCACCAACAATCAGACGTAACTTTTCTGAGTTAATTCCCGAAGTGAAGCATATAAAAATGAGAGCTACTGGAATAAAAGAGAAGAAGTTATTTCTTGAAGATGGTTCTGATGTCGATTTTGATTATCTTGTTATAGCTACTGGAGCAAAATTCCTCAGTTGGCCATTTTTAAACAGTCCGGAAAAAGATATTGAATCTCGCCAGAAGGCTGTAGCAAAAGAGGCTGATAAAATTACAAAAGCAAACTCAATTTTGATTATTGGTGGTGGATCTGTTGGAGTTGAACTTGCTGGAGAAATTGCTTATCGTTGGAAAGATAAAGATATAACACTCATTGAAGGTAGTTCCAGAATTCTTGGTGGTTTGTCTGAAAAAATGACAAAGAGAGCCACTAAGATTTTAAAATCTATGAATGTTAAAATAACAACAAATAAGAAATTATCAGAAGATAAAGATGGAAAATTGATTGATGCTGATGGCTCTGTTTATGAAGCAGATTTAGTATTCAAAGCTGTAGGAATCAGCATTGAAAGTGATTGGATAGATGATGATTCAGGTATCAGCAAAACAGAAAGAGGAGCTATTAAGGTAGATGGTTCTCTCAGAGCAATTGGTAGAGATGATGTCTTTGCTATTGGTGATATCACAGATGTCCCTGAAATCAAACTTGGTGCATTTGCAGTTAAGCATTCAGATATCACTGCAAAGAACTTAAACAGTCTCATATCAAATCCTGATGCAAAACTGAAGACCTACAAACCAGGTAAAGATATCAGCATGGTTCCAATTGGAAAGAAACTTGGAGCTGTTCAGATTCCTTTTGGACATCCTCATTTTTTGATCTTCATAAAACAGAAAGATCTGTTCATGTCCAAAGTATTTTAAAAAACAATGAATCTAATATATAAGGTGGAATCCATTTGATATTGTCAAAGTGAATATCAATTACTGGTCCACCTTTTTATAAAAAGAATTGAGTTCAAATTAAATCTCCTCACTCATGATTCATATTGTAACTGCACCTGATGCTTTTCTATTTCAAAAAAGATATAATGTCAAAAATATTGTCCCAAGCTCTTTCATCTTGATTGAGATGAAATTGAGACAATTCTAAATTAATTACTGAAGAGTAAATGTACAAGAGGTAAAATTGATGGCTAAAGATAGAGATTTATATATTTTATGGACAAATGCTGATTTGACAACAACAGAGCACATGGTATTCATGTATGCTCAGCATGTCATAAAAAATCAATCATGGAGAAGTGTCAATATAATTGCATGGGGTGCTACAGTTAAATTGCTTGGTGAGAATGAGCACGTTCAGGAGATAGTTAGCAATGCTATTTCAAATGGAGTGAAGTTCTCAGTATGTAGAGCCTGTGCACAGAAAACTGGTGTTGAGCAGATTCTTGATGAAAAAGGGATTTACAATCTTATATACGAAGGAAAGGTTCTGACTAAAATATTGGAAGATGATGAGAAACTTCTGACAATTTAATTATAGATACAGATGAGCAGAGCTGTTAAATAAATTTTAAATTTACTTATCAGCTCTTTTCTCTTTCTATATTTTGCATTCTGGTGTTTCAATAATTTATGGAATGTCCCAACTATTCTATTTAAGAATTCAAAATAGAATCTTATTCTTTTGTTGTTCCACCATAGCAATATTTTACTGGAAGTAAAGTTACGGTAGGAAGTGAGGATCTATCTTCCTCTAATATAATATCAACAGCATTTCTAGCAAGTGATTCAATTGGTTGCACTATGGTCGAAACCACATACTGATCAGATGGGTAAAATCTTTTGATTCCATCAAATCCAATAATTTGAACATCTTCAGGAATTGAATATCCCATTTCTTTCAACATCGAAAGTGCAATTGTTGCATGATAATCGGTATTTACAAAAAGTCCATCGAAAAGCAGCCTATGATTTTCTTTGTCTTCATTCTTCTCTAGGAATTCTTTTATCTCTTCTAGAGTATTATCACTATCCAATTTATTTATGTAATTTGGAATGATATTGTATTTCTTGCATCCTTCAAGATATCCTTCAAATCTTTTATCTGATTCACCTTTATATTTTGAATGATAACGAATGAATGCTACTTTCTTGCATCCCAATTCAATCAATTTCTCTACTGCCAGCACTCCTCCAGAATAATTATCTGAAGCTATGCGTGGGATGCTGCGTTTTTCAAAATATCTATCAAAAACTACCAATGGTATTTGATCTGGAACAAGATTGCTTATATCTGAATAAGTCAAAGCAATAATGCCGTCAGTTTTACTCTGTGAAGCAAGAGACAGATATTCTTCTTCCTTTTCAGGAATTTCTTCAGAACAACACAGAATCAATTTGTGACCTCTTAAATACACTTGATGTTCTATCTCGTTAGCAAAAGCTGCATAAAAAGGATTTCTTAGTGTTGGTATTATCAAAGTGATTGTTTGAGTATGAGATATCTTCAATCCCCTGGCATATGTATTTACCTTATAATCAAGTTTTTTTACTGCCTCTTCAACCTTTTCTTTGTATTCTTTGCCCACACTCACGCCATTGATAACTTTTGATACAGTTCCTAAAGCCACTCCTGCTTCTTTCGCCACATCTTTCATTGTTGGTGCTTTTTCATTCTTCATATAAAACCTCTACTTTTCACTATTATTATACAACATATATGTAACGTTTCATAGGATTAATATTATCCATATTGTCAAATTTATACAATATTTAGTGCTTTTTTAAATAAATTTTAATAATTTGATAAGATTTACAAAATTTCAACTTGACATGAGAATTTTTTCACAATAATATTGGACCTGCTTATGAAACGTTTCACGTAAACAAAAGGAGTCATTATGAAAGCACAAAAAGATGGTAAACTTTTAGCTTCACCTAATTCAACTTTGGGAAAAAGAATTTTATCTTACTGGCAATTATATTTGCTTTTACTCCCAGGTATTGTATTGACCATAATATATAAATACGTTCCGATGTATGGCGTTCAAATAGCTTTTAAAGACTACAACGCTGCTAAAGGATTCTGGGGTAGCTCTTGGGTTGGTTTGAAGTGGTTTACAAAATTTTTCACCAATTACAAAAGTGTTGAGATGATAAAGAACACAATAAAGTTGAGTTTTTTTTCAATTCTATGGACCTTTCCAATTCCTATAATTCTTTCATTGATAATTAACCAAATTCAATACACGAAATTCAAAAAGGTCTCAGAAACTATTCTGTATGCACCACACTTTGTATCAATAATGATTGTTTGTGGTATGATTCGAGTCTTTGTTTCTCCATATGGAGGTCTATTAACAACTATATCTCAGTTATTGGGAAATACAGTCAATATTTCCATATTAGATCAAGTTGCCAACTTCAGAACAATCTATATTGCTTCTTCAATCTGGCAAGATGCTGGTTGGGGAATGATAATATATACAGCGTCTCTAGCGAGCGTTGATAAATCATTGCATGAAGCTGCAAAGATTGATGGTGCAAACAT
>JBFHKM010000034.1:0-22376 GCA_041595335.1 Sphaerochaetaceae bacterium | reverse complement strand
ATATGATGAGAAATAATAAAAGTCTGATATTGATTCTTTTGCTTTCATTAGCTTCATTGAGTTTGTTTGCTTCAAAAACTATTGTCGGTTTTTCTGCTCCAAATCTTGATATAGATTCCAACTATAAGATATTGAATGAAATGTTGAAAACTAAGTTTGAAAGTTCTGATTATGAGTATTATTGGGCAGATTCAAAGAACAATAGAAACATACAATATTTCAGTGTTATAGATATGATAAATGAAAATATTGATTATTTGATCATAAATCCTGTGGATCAAGAGACATTCGATGATCTGACCAATCTGTGCAAGAAGTTTGATATTGAGGTCATAAATCTTTATGCACCATTTGAAGATGATTATGAGAATCTATATCTTATTTCTTACAATTTTGAAAATCTGACAGCTGAACTTGCTTATGATATCAAGTACATGTCTATAAAAGAAAATCATAATCTGGATGTTGTTTCTTTCATCGATTTGAATAAAATTGAGCATCTAAAGATAATGGAATATCTGACTGATGATCTCAATTCATGTGATCTGGCACTTTCTGAATGCATTCCGATATCGAGCGTGGAGAATCTGTATTCCTACGAATCTGTTATTTCAAAAAGATATTCAGATATAACTGTCTTGATCTTCCCAACTGTTACTGAAGCCATACATTTTCACAAATCAATGATTGATAAATATGGAAGTGATAACTTCATTAAATATTGTCTTGAAGGTGTTGATATATCAGAGGATGAGATGAAAGAAAATGGAATAAGAGGAATCTTTATAATAAATTCTGAAGCAACAGTTGCATCCATACTTGACGACATACAGAATGGTAACTTTGTGGATTCTTTGATAGATCAAAAATTCATTACTGTAGATTTCTAAATCCCTCTCTGTCAATTTTAAATGGATTATGAGATTGACTTTCAAATTGAATACCTCGAGATTGTATAAAACTCTAACAATAAGACAATGATTGAATATTGTGTTATAGTTAGAGTTAGTTTTTGGAGGAATTATGGAAACTAAATATATCAAAGAAACACAAAATCTAATAGATTTTATAAATAAAAGTTACAGTCCCTTTCATGTTGTAGAGAATGTAAAAGAAATGCTGAATGAAAATGGCTTTGAAGAATTGCTTGAAAATGAGAAGTTCAAAATAAAAAGAGGCGGTAAGTATTACGTTTCAAGAAACAGCTCATCTCTGATTGCATTTAAGATTCCTGAATCTTTTGTTGGATATTCAATCATTGCATCTCATACAGACTCTCCTTCTTTCAAAGTTAAAGCAAATCCTGAGATGTTAAAAGATGGTAAATTCACAACTTTAAATGTTGAGGGTTACGGTGGCATGTTATGTGCTCCTTGGTTCGATCGTCCTCTTTCAATAGCAGGTAGAGTCTTTGTTGATGGTGGTGATGGGGTTGAACAGAAACTTCTTAATTTTGATAAAGACATGGTATCAATCGTAAATCTTGCAATTCATCAAAATCGTGAGGCAAATACTGGTTACAAATATTCAAAGCAGAAGGATATGCTTCCTATTTTGGGACTTGGTGAGAATTCTGGTGAGTTGAACAAATTGATTGCAAAGCAGCTTGATGTGGATGTTGAATCCATCTTGGACAGCGATCTGTTCTTATACAATAGAATGAATGGTACAATCTGGGGCCTTGATGATGAGTTCTTCTCAACTCCAAAGTTAGATGATTTGGGTTGTGTGTATCCATCTGTAAGAGCATTGATTGATACTGAAGCAAGCAGCACAATTGCGTTGATAGCCTTATTTGATAATGAAGAGGTTGGCTCCGGTACAAAGCAGGGTGCTTTGAGTGATTTCTTACCAACAATAATAGAGCGAATATCATTTGCACTTTCGTTGGACATAGAGCAGAAAGCTATTATGAAAGCAAACAGCTTCATGCTTTCAGCAGACAATGGTCACTCCTTACATCCAAACTATATGGAAAAAAGTGATCCTGTGAATCATACAGTACCTGGTGGTGGAATTGTGATCAAATATGCAGCAAATCAAAAGTATACAACCGATGCTCAGAGTGCTGCTTTCATAAAGAAAATTTTGAAAGACAGTGGTGTTCCTTATCAGGAATTCACAAACAACAGTGATGTAGCTGGAGGAAGCACTCTTGGTAATTTATCCAATCAGCATTACTCTTTGAATACTGTTGATATTGGTTGCTCCCAGCTAGCAATGCACTCTCCTTATGAAACTGGTGGAACAAAAGATATTTTTTATATGATTGAAGGAATGAGTGCTTTCTTAAAAAGATAAAATTTATTATAATTGACAAATGTCAATTATAAGGAGATTTTATATGAAAGAAATTCTTAAAAAAGAAGCTGAAAAAAAGAACAGTCTGCAACCTCAACCTAAGACAATTGTTTCCTGTCGTGGTAAAGATGGAAGAGACAATGCCCTGGTTGTTGGTTACTGTGGAAACTGCAGTTTTGACCCACCAATGTTGATGATTGGTATAGTCCCATCACGTTTCTCTTACCATATGGTAAAGGAGACTGGATGCATGGTCGTCAATTTGCCAACAAAAGAATTCAAGAAGGAATTTGATTATCTTGGATCCACTTCAGGTAAAGATGAAGACAAGTTCAAGAAGATGAACATCAAAAGCAAAGATGCCGATACTGTTGATGCACCTCTCTTGGTTGATTGTCCTGTTAACATTGAACTCAAGGTTGTGGATTCCATAATGACAGGTTCTCATGAGATGTTTGCTTGTACTGTTGAAAAAGTACACTGTGCAGAGCAGTACTTAAAAGAAGATGGTACAATAGATTTCTCAAAATTAGATTTGATTTAAGTTAAATGACAAAATAGCAACTTAGGGAATGATTCCAAAAGTTGCTATTTTTTTATTTGAAGATTCTTCAGTTTTCAAATAGATTTCTGAATAGAAGAGGGAAGTAGTAAGTCAAGAACATTCCCACCAATGAATATCGTACAAGACAACCAGTATAATACTGCTCAACTCCAAAAGCCTGTTTTAATGATGCAATGATTGCAAGGGAGAACGCAGCACTCAATATAATTCTTAGGGCTTTCTTAACTGGGGTACCATCAGTTTTATAATTCAGCTTCTTGCACTCTCTAGCAAATCCAAAGTAAGCACCAGCTGCAATTGAAAGTGTCTTCAAGAAATCTGCATAAGCAACCTCATCAACCATTTTTAACTGAAGAAGAACTGTTAGAGGTACTGCACAAGCAAAAAATACTGTGCTTAAGATCCAACTTACTTTATATTTCTTTTCTGGGTTTTTTGATATTTTGTAAAATACTGGATATAAAAACAGAGTGCAGGCAAGTCCAATTGTGAGTCCCACCACAACATCTATTGGCCAATGAACACCTAAATACATTCTACTTAGGGCAACCCATACAACAAGTACTGTACATATGACTGTTACCTTCTTGTTTTTGTAGGCTCTTGCAATTGCAAAATACATAGATGATGCAATGGTTGTGTGTCCTGATGGAAATGAATAACCTGTTGCAGTTGTCAATCTCTTTCCGTCTATCTCCTCAAGTACCTGAAAAGGACGAGGTGCTTTGACTATGGCTTTTATAAGTGACATTGAAAGAGATGCAGTAAGAATTGGACCACTGACTGCAAATGCTTTGTGTTTGTCATCTGTGTATAAAATCCAAGCTAGAAGTATTATTAGAATGGATTGCTCTCCAAAAAAAGAGCCTATATTGGCAACTGTATCTAATAATGGGGAACTGATAGAGAGAAAAAATAAAAGTATATCTTTTTGCATAAACGCTCCTGTTTAGTATTATAATAAGTAAAAATATTGTTGATATCAATGAAAACTTTTAGTTTATTTTAAATAATAATATACAAAGTGCAACATAATAAGTTAAAATAAATATATTGTTTAATTAAACAGTTATTGGTGATAAAGGATTTCATTAGTTGATTGGGGAGCTACAGTCTCAACCAAAATGTTATATGGATAATATCATTGATAGTAGATGCTGCAATATTACAGTTTATCAAAGGGGTAACACGTGAGCGAAAATCTTTCAACTATCTTTGGCTTACTTGGTGGTTTGGCCATATTTATATATGGTATGAATTTAATGAGCGAAGGATTACAAAAAGTTGCTGGTGAGAGAATGAAGCAGATTCTTGGTATTCTTACTAAGAATGTCTTCTTTGGTGTTATAGCAGGTGCTTTAACAACAATGGTTCTTCAAAGTTCCAGTGCAACTACAGTTATGGTTATAGGATTTGTAAGTGCTGGATTGATGACTCTTCCTCAAGCTATTTCAGTTATTTTAGGTGCCAATATTGGTACAACAATGACTGCTCAATTAATAGCTTTCAAACTTACCGATTATATCTGGCCAATATTATTTTTAGGCTTCATACTTAACTTTGTAAGTAAAAAAGAAAGAACCAAGAACATTGGTTTGACAATTTTTGCTTTTGGTCTGTTATTTGTTGGAATTGAGACAATGGGTGATACAATGAAGCCTCTTGCACATTCTCCAGCATTTGTAGCTATGATTCAAAGTGTTTCACATATTCCAGTACTCGGAATGTTGACAGGTGCATTGATGACAGTTGTCATTCAATCATCATCAGCAACAATTGCCGTACTGCAGAATTTTGCAAGCACGCCTGGACCGGATGGTGTCAGCTCGATAATTGGATTATCGGGGTCCATACCAGTCTTGTTGGGTGACAATATTGGTACCACAATTACAGCACTCCTAGCTTGTCTAGGTCAGTCGAGGAATGCAAAACGAACGGCAATTGCCCACAGTGTTTTCAACATTGTTGGTTCCATTCTGTTCTTGATATTGCTTGTACCATTCACCAAATTTGTTATTTTGATATCTCCAAAAGGAGATGAGTTGTCAGTCATATCAAGACAGATAGCTAATGCACATACATCATTCAACTTGATCAACACACTCTTATGGATGCCATTTGTATGGGTCATGGTTAAAATTGTAACCTTCATTATACCTGGAAACCCACAGGAAGATGTTCCTGATGTTGCACATAAGATGTTTATTGATGATAAGATCTTGAATCAACCAGTATTTGCAATGCACTTGAGTCAACAGGAAGTTGTAAATTCATTGAAACTTATCAGACAGAGCTTCAAGAAAACAAAGGGTGCAATTGTTCCTTTTGATAAAGAGAATGCAGAGGATCTGACAACAACTTGGAAGTCCATTTCATCGTTGGAAAGAGATGTACAGCATTACTTATCAAGAATCATAAACATAGGAACACCTACAGAAGGACAGGCGAATGCTATAACAGAGCTGCTGCTTGTAACAGCTGGTCTTGAAAGAATCAGTTTGAATATAAACAGATTGCTTGAAGAGATGATTGAGTTAGACAGCAAAGGTCTTTCTTTCTCAGATATTGGTGAGAAGGAATTGAAAGATAGCCTTGAAGCAATTGATGAGTTGCTCAGCTCCTCTTTTGAAGTACTGAAAACTGGTGATGATGTGAGCATATACATGTCAGTGGCAATCAGAGGAAGACTTGTTGATCTTGAAAAACAGATGCAAGATAATCACTTTGATAGGTTGAATAACGGCATATGTGATCCAAGAATGACTCCATATTTCAATGGAATACTTGGAAATATCACAAATGTCAGCACCTACTGTATTGATATATGTCAGTCTCTAAGTTATGGTTTGGAAGTCAAAGCAGAAGATAGAGAGAGTGAAAAAGTTAAAAAATAACTTAAATATAAACCAACGTAGAGGGTTCCAAGCTTAGCTAGGAATCCTTTACTTTATAGAATGAAGTTTGTTTTTATGTTCGGTGTTCACTGACTTCAGAGACTTTGTTGAGTAAGAAATACGACAGGGGAAAAAAAGTGTGAAATTAACTTCTATCTCACTGTCATGATATAATGTGATGAGCAGGTCCTTTAGTTTCTGCCCTCACTCTTTTAAACTTTGGTAGGGAAAATAATATGAAGAATGGTAAAGAATACACAGTGGTGTTGGTCAGACATGGCTACTCACTTGGTAATAAATTAAAAACCTTGAGCGGTCAGAGCAATGTTCCTTTGATGGAAAGCGGTAGAAAAGAACTTCTGAAATACAGAGAGATGTATGATTATCCTAAAACTGACTTGAATTACAGCAGCGATTTATCAAGAGCTGTAAGCACCTTTGAAACATTGTATGAAGGTAGAAGTGAGCTTGATGGAGTGTTTCCTCAATTGAGAGAGATCAACTTTGGTAATTGGGAAAATACACATTATAAAAATGGTGTGTTTGAGCGCTATTTTTCCAATTGGATAGAGGACAATGTTCTATCAGATGGAGAATCCTTTGATGATATCAGAATCAGAATGGTCGGTTTTTTTAAGCAGACATTGATGCAACTCAAAGAAAGAAATCTTCACAGTGCTACTCTTGTCTCTCATATGATAGCAGTTCGCTGTCTTCTCGTTGGCCTTGGTTGTTTTGATAAGAAGGATTTCTTTGATATAAAAACTCCAAATGGCCAAGGATACAAGCTTGTTGTTGAGTTTGATGGTGATGATATTGAGGTGAAGAATATTGTTGCAATATCTGAGCTGTTGAAGTAAAATGGGACAGATACAAAGGCGTATTAAATTTAATCTGATCTCAAAGTTAACTCTGCGGTAAAGATGAGAATGCTCACACTTGATGGTGTGTTGGTATCTTTATTCAGCCATACTTTTGATCAAAAGGAATAAAGATGGAAGATAGTCGGTTGGCAATCATTGCTATAATCATTGAAAACAAAAATGCTGTAGAAAAAATCAACGAACTGCTGCACTCATGTGCACCATTTATAATTGGACGTATGGGAATGCCATATCCAAAAAAAAATGTATCAATAATTACAGTCATAGTTGATGCTCCACAGGATATAATAAGTACATTGTCTGGTAAGCTTGGTCAGATAAAAGATGTAAGTATCAAGACAACTTATTCGAAGGTGTGATAGATTATGAGTAATTTAAATTCAGCACCTAGGAGTGTTAGACTTCACATCGGGCTCTTTGGAACAAGAAACAGTGGTAAATCAACTCTACTCAATGCAATTACTGGACATTCCACATCTGTTGTATCTCCTGTTGCTGGAACAACAACTGATCCAGTATACAAAGCAATTGAACTCTATGGAATTGGTCCATGTGTTCTGATTGATACAGCCGGATTTGATGATGAAGGGGATCTTGGAAATCTCCGTATTGGCAAAACAGAAGATGCATTCAAGAAAACAGATGTAGCAGTTCTTCTTTTCCCCGTTGATTCAATGGATCATAGCAAGGAGTTTCAGTGGGCAGAGAAAATCATAGCTCATAAAAAGCCATTGCTTGCAGTGATCAGTAAATCAGATCTTGATGTGGATGTTGAACCTCTGAAAAAGAAGATAAAAGACACATTGAAACTTGATGCATTGGTGGTGTCCTCTTCAGATAAAAATACACAGCATTCCATAAGAGAGGCTTTAATAAGATTGCAGCCAGAAAGAGATGGAAAGAAAAGTATTGTCGATGGTCTTGTAGAAGAGGGCGATGTTGTGATGCTTGTTATGCCTCAGCAGATCAATGCCCCACAGGGAAGACTGATCTTGCCACAGGTGCAGACGACTAGAGATCTTCTAGATCACAAATGCATCATAATCAGTGTTACAGCAGATGAAATGGAAGATGGTCTGTCTCATCTGAAAGAGCCTCCAAAATTGATCATAACTGACTCTCAAGTTTTTCCTTATGTTTATGAAAGAAAACCCGAAGAAAGTCGATTGACTTCATTCTCCGTCCTAATGGCTGGGGTCAAAGGTGATATTGAAGCATTTGCTCTTGGAGCATCTGCAATAGAGCAGCTCAAACCTACTTCAAAAGTTCTTATAGCTGAAGCCTGCACTCATGCTCCTCTTACAGAAGATATTGGAAGAGTACAAATTCCTAGACTGTTGAGGCAGAAAATTAGTGCAGAACTACAAATTGATATGGTTTCTGGTACAGATTTCCCAGATGACCTTTCTGCTTACGATTTGGTGATTCACTGTGCTGGATGCATGTTCAATCGCTCATATATGATGAGTCGTTTGAAGGAGGCAAAAAGCCAATCAATACCGATGACAAATTATGGAATAACTCTGGCTCAACTATCTGGAATTCTTGATAAAATTGAGCTGTAGAACTTTGTGTATAAGATTGTATAAGATGGTAGAAGATGTAAAATAGGCTTTAAGTGAGTGCATAAAAGTCTGTTTCATGTCATAACATGGTAGAAAGGTAACAAATTTGATATAGTTTTTACCAGTTTTTTGCATATTAATACATCTGAGCAATAAAAATATTCATGATTTGTAATAAGTCTGTATAAGTTGGGCTCAATACTTAAGACAGTTGTAAAAAGTTAAAAAATATTTGTGTCATAATTATTCTAATTATCATATGAATGAGTGCTAAAATATGCTATTTAATTCTCTATGTGGTATATCTTTAAGTATTGGATACAATATTGGCCATAAGTTTACAAAAAAATATGAAGCGTACAAACTACTGCACATGTTTTATTTGTCATAACTTTTTATTGACAAGTAATGGCAGTTGTGGTACTTTATAAATGTCTTACAGAGGGTCGGTTAATTATATCCGTTATTATACTTTTTAGTTTTTTTTGTTCACCCTCTGTCTTTTTACCATTGTTGTTTTCCCCCTCTTTTTTGAGGTGATGATGGTAATACATGTCGTACAAACGACGTCCTTCTCAAGGGTGCAAGCTTGAGGAGGATTTTTTTTATCCCAGCAAAAACTACTTATCAAAAATTTATTAACATATATTAACATACCTGTACAAAACTACAAAAAAGGTTCTATTTAGTTGCTATCTATGAAGTATCGAAATAAGCACATTTTAGTCATAAAGAGAGCTAGAAGGTGTGTAAAAAAAAGCCTTGCTGTTGCTTTGATTTCATCTGCAGTTTAGCTTTTTGTCCAACTTATTAACTTTTTCATTTGATTTTTACTTAAGAATCAGGATCCATAAATTGTCATTCAGCCGAAGTTATGTATTTTATATAGCTCTATATCTTTGTCTTTTTCTGCTATCTGCTGCTAGAAAGATTGCAGAATACAATCAGGAGAATATAAAATAAATTTGCAAAGATTTAGGTAAATTGAAGGTTTTATTAAGTATAAAATGAATTATTTGGTCGAAAGCAACAAATTGAAACATTTTTATTTATGTTTTTTCTTGTTATACTTTTTCTTTCATGCTATTTTATAGTTATATCCAAGGAGGGAAGGATTTTATGAAAATAATAGTAATAGGAAACGGTCCTGGAGGCAATTCTGTAGCTTCAAAACTAGCTAAAAATGGCTATGAAGTTGAACAGTACAGTGATGAGGCTGTAAATTTTTACAGTCGAATTAAATTGCCAAGCGCATTGGGAGATTTAAATAAATTAGATGCCCTATGTGCAAAAGATAGTCCATCCTATCTGGTCCATGCTTCAGTAGTGGGCATTCACAGAGAAACTAAAAAAGTACTTCTATCATCAGGCGATATTTCATCATATGATAAACTTGTTCTTGCAACAGGCGCAAATCCAAGAAAATTTTACACCGATTCAGGTTTGAAGAATATATTCTCACTCAGAACATATCATGATGGAGTTCAATTAACGAAAAAAGTAACAGATCCTGTTGTTGTTTTGGGCGGTGGCCTTTTGGGCCTTGAAGCTGCGCTTGCAATAAATGATATGGGACATAAAGTAACAGTTGTTGAAGGTGGAGAATGTCTTTTAGGAAGACAGCTAGATTCAGAAGCTGCTGCGATGATTGAAAAAAAGTGCAAAGAACGAGATAACTTTGATGTCATCTGCGGAGTTCTTGCTTCAAAAGTTGATGGTAAAGATACCATTGAAACTTTGACTCTTCAGGATGGAAGAGTGCTTGAGTGCAAAACTTTATTGATTGCAGCTGGAGTGATTCCATCTATATCACTTGCAAAAAATTGTGGTGTGAAAGTTGAGAGAGCTATTGAGATTGATTCAAGATGTAAAACATCTGATGAAAATATCTATGCCATTGGTGATTGTGCACAGTTCAAAGGAAAGTGTCCTGGTTTGATGCCAATAGCACTTACTCAAGCAACTGTTGCAGCAAATGATATCATGGGAGAGGGCACTGATTATGTTGAACCCAAACAGATGCCAACTCGATTCACTGTTGATGGCATGAGTGCAATCTGTTTTGGTGAGAAAAAAGGTGAGAAACTTTCTAAGAGAGTTGGAGAGCTTTATGAAGCTTGGTACATCGATAATAATAAAGTGGCAGGTGTTATATTGGTTGGACCAACATCCCATCTACCACTTGCTAAGAAACTATTAGGAAAAGAAATAGAAGATACTTCTTCTCTTCTCGATTTCTAATCCTCTATTTCAGAACGTTTTATAACGTAGAGTCTTGAACCATTGTCGCCCATGGCGCGAGTGTGAATTGGATCATATCCAAGACCTCCAAATTCTTGACTCAGCTGAATACCGGCGTTGACCAATAAATCACCGCCTAAGAAATGATGAGTGATCTCGCTACTCAAATGAATAAGTTGATTGGCGAGATCCTCTTTTTTTGAGCCTTCTTTAATTGAAATAGGTGCCATCTGCTTGATCATATCTCCAAATAAAGCAATATCTATTCTCTGAGGTCTGTTGAACATCTCATACATATAGTTTGGATTTGCAATCTCAACTTTTAGAATTTCGAATGGTGGATTTGCTTGAGCTTTTTCTTTGTAATCCAATACAATTATCTCACTCTTATCTCTATTCATCACAGCCCATCTAGCTCTTTTGTGAGTGCTGCTCATTGTTTCAAGTCTTACAAAAGTTCCAAACTGTAATGTTGTTCTGTATTGCTTGTAGAAACTGATCTGCTCTTTGATTATATCAAGTTCAACTTGAGAAAGAGAGGTCAAATCCAATTCATATCCAAGGTTACCAAAACATGCAACATTGAATCTTGTTTCAATGTCTGTCCTTCTCAATGTCTGATGATTTGGTGATGCAGATACGTGACATCCCATGGATGATAGAGGGTATCCACAGCTTGTTCCTTCCTGAATTAGGACTCTTTCATATGCATCGGTACAATCGCTTGTCCAAGTTTGAGGCATGTAGCAGAGCATTCCTAGATCAAAACGGTTTCCACCTGAAGCACAAGATTCAAACAGAATCTTAGGGAAGGTCTTTGTGAGACGAGAGAGTAAGTCATACAGACCTAGAACGTATCTGTGATAGAACTCTCCATAGTTATATGTATGACCAAGTGATGAGTATAAATCAGAGAAAACTCTGTTCATATCCCATTTTACATAATCAACTTCACTGTACTGGAATATTTTTGTAAGAGCTTCTTCGAGATAATCAATCACATCTATGTTTGTCAGATCAAGAATGAATTGATTTCTTCCAACACTTGGTTCTCTTCCTGGAATGATTATTGCCCATTCTGGATGATTATCAAATAAATCACTGTTGCGGCTGACCATTTCTGGTTCAACCCACAAACCAAAGAACATTCCCATGTTGTGTATCTTTTCTGAGAACTGACCAAGACCCCCCCTGAGTTTCTGAGTGTTTACAACCCAGTCTCCTAGACTGCTTTTATCATCATCTCTTGCTCCAAACCAACCATCATCCAAAACAAATAATTCTGCACCAACTTCCTGAGCTTTCTTAGCTAGTTTCAACAACTTTTTGTCATTGAAGTTGAAATATGTTGCTTCCCAGTTATTTACAAGAATTGGACGTGGTCTATTTTTCCAATATCCTCTTACAATATTGTTGTTTGTGAAGTAGTGAAGATTTCTAGATGCACCACTGAGTCCTTGCTTGCTGAAAGTTGTGATTGCTTCAGGAGTTTCAAATTTATCACCTGGAGTGAGAGTCCAACTGAAAGTATCATCATTGATACCAGTTATAAGACGAGTTTGATTGAAGTCACTCACCTCAACACTTTCCTTATGGTTTCCACTGTAAATCAGATTTGTTGCAATGCATTCACCTCTGAGCTCTGTGCAATCTTTTCTTGCTAGGAACACACAGGGGTTATGTGAAGCACTTGAAACGCCAAGACGTGTATCATTAACAATTGTACCTGTGCTAAGCGCTCTGCGAGTTATATGTCGCTCTCTTGCCCAAGCACCATCAAAGGTTATGAAGTCATAATCATTATCATCAAAATCCAGTTGCATTGAAGCAAGCTTTTGAACTGTGATTGTGGCCTCACTTTCATTATAAACTGTTGTCTTCCTTGTTATAACATCACTATCCTCAAATACAGAATAGGAAAGAATTATTCTTATAGGAAGCTCTTTATCTTTCAATGTAATCTGAAGTGTTTCACATTCCTCTCCGTTGGCATAGGAAGATGGCAGAGATTTTGTGGTTATCTTACCTTTTGCAATCTGATGACGAACATAAAGGAAATCTAAAGTTGTCATTCCACCATTGTAGCTGATAACAGTTGATGGATTTCTGAAATCTCCTTTACCAGGAGTTGAAATTTCCTGTTTTAGAATATTCAAATTGAGATTTTTTGTGCTCTCGCTGTAAAGAGTGGATGTTCCCATTGGAAATAATGCCTTACTGTTCAAGGCTTGAAGCTCGATGGAGCGCTCTTTTATGTGTGAGCCATAATATAAATGTTCTAAATGGCCGCTTTCTCTTAAAGCGAATAAGTATGTTGTATTCCTTGTTGAAAGGTTAAAAATGCCGTTTTTTTGGCTAATCACTTTAAATCTCCTTTGTACTTAGATATAAATAGTATTATACTATAAATAGAACATAAGAAAAGAAAATTATTGGCTATTTTAAAAAAAATCGGGAGAAAAAATGGATATCAGGCGTGTTAAACTCAGTGAACATAAGAATGCAACAGTTTTGAGTAATGATTTGGTAAGAGCTGTTATTCAAGATCATAATGGAAGAGTTGTAGAATTCAGTGCAACAAACATACATGGCGGATGGGTTAACTGCAACAAATTACACAAGTTTCCATTTTCTAAAGACACTGTTTTGCAGGAAGGGTTTTATTACGATCGAACAAGTAGGCTCACTGAGTTCTTATATGGTTGCCAACTTCATATAGATGATTCTGAAGATAAAAAGAAGAGGGAAGAAGTTGAGAGGGAAACCGAGAAAGAGAAAATAAATTCCAATATTGCTGCAAGTGATTTAGGTGATATATTAATTGAAAGAGATTTAAATACAAGAAATGAGAACAAGAATGAATTTGTAGAATCTTTATTTGAACACAACAGAATCAGCTGGATTGTACAGCGATATGGATCTGATCAGAAGACAGGTGCAGCGTGGGTATTATCTGTCAACAGCAGCACTGGAATTCATAGTAAATGGGGTGCAAAGAGACTAGATATCCTTCTTCCTCATCAACCTGTTATTTACAGCGCTACATACCTGAAAAACAAAGGTGATTTTGATATAAAAGCAGATCTTGGATATGATAATTCTTTGAGCTCTCCTTTCTTAGAGAGTGGGTGCATCATCAATTGCAGCTCAACTGCATGGAATGTTGCAGAAACTGCTGTTAAAGAGCTCAGCTCTACAAGAGTGAACTGCTGTGACAACAAACCATTTCCTCTTGATAAAGCACCATTTAAAGATGGTTCGAAAGGAGATATCAGAGTCATCCCTGGCATCAATGGAACATCAGATGTTCTTTATGGAGTACCAAGCAACAAGGATACAAAACATCAGTGGGTCAGTGTGATAAATCCCCGTCAGCAGATGTTCTATCTTGCATTCACTCCCGCAAAAGATTTACTTGAAGACATTGATGTACCTCTTACATATTCAACTTTGGTCATGGACTTAGGTGGTAGAACCAACCAACCATGGGCTCTTTATGACGGTGGAACCTGCAATGAGTTCTCTCTTCATGTAGGAGCCAGCACAACCTGCTTTGGCGACAGTGCACCAATAACAGTGAAACCTGGTGAGGTAAAAAGAGTTCTATATGGCAGAGCTTTGAATTCGTATGATAACACTCGAATGGGAAACAACTTCACAAGCTTTGAATCATTCAATCACAACATAGTATTGAAGAGAACCAAAAGCAACATAGTCATTCCATCAGATCCGAAGTTTGAGACAATTAAAGAAATTTGTGGAAGAATAATAGATTTTGATGATTGATAGGACAAAAAAAAGATTGCACTGTGCAATCTTTTTTTGTTATGAATGTCATCCATCAATCACTTATGAAAGTATCTATGGCAATGAATATATCATAGTCAGGATAGCTCTCTTTGAGGTGATCTACTATAGAATCACGAAGAGCAAATTTATCATCAATATTGAAATCAACTACAATATCAAATGAAAGCTGCTTTGTTTCAAAGTTTATGTAGAAAGCATGAATCTGTAATATTCCAGGAATATCTTCAATATATTTAGATATTTTATCCTGTATTCCAACAACCAGTGGATCGTCTGTATTTGCTGCATATATACCAAAAGTTAGGATGATACCATATTTATCATACATATTCATCCTCAGCTTTCTTGTAAGCTCATATATCTGCTTTGTTGTGATGTTCTCTTCCAATTCTATATGGACAGAACCAATCATTGTTTCAGGACCATAGTTATGCAGAATCAGATCATATACTCCTAAAACCATCTCATCCTTTTTGATATCTGACTTAATGTCTTTTGAAAGCTTGCTATCTATTCTTGTGCCAAGAATTCTATCAAGAGTTTCACTCATCATATCCCAACCAGCTTTTAAGATGACAATTGAAATACCAAAACCAATGTATCCATCAATGTTTATCTTCCATATGATGGTTATCAAAGCTGAAATAAGTGTTGAAGCTGATACTATTGCATCAAAGGTTGCATCAGAGCCTGATGCAATGAGAGCTGTGGAGTTCACTTTCTTACCAGTCTTCTTTGTGTAGTTTCCAAGAATCAACTTCGCGAAGATTGCAATTATGATAAAAGCAAGCATGAGTGGGGTATAGCTCGATGTGGTTGGATTCAGTATTTTTTTAAAAGATTCAACAAGAGATGTTGCACCAGCAAAGAAAACAATCGATGCCACAATAAGAGCACTGAGGTATTCAATTCTACCATGGCCCAATGGATGTTTGTTATCTGCAGGTTTTAAAGCGAGTTTCATTCCAACTATTGTGATAATTGATGCAAGAGCATCACTTAGGTTATTGATTGCATCCATCATAATAGCTATGGATGAGGATAGAAGTCCAATTACCAATTTAAAAGCGGATAGTACAATATTTGTGGCAATTCCAACAGCACTGGTTTTGATTATCTGCTGGTCTCGAGATAGTGTTTTTTTCATATATTTTCCTTTTTTCTTGTAAAATATTTAATATTAATTATATCAACATAACCAATTCAATTCTACTGCAGAAAAATAATGGTCTAATTAAAAAATATAAATCAAAACAAAAACAGGAATCACTATTTATTATAATGATTCCTGTGTCTTTACTGAATTATTTATTTGAGATTAGACTTTTAATTCCAATCTCCAGTATATACTTTATATTTTTCAATAAAAGCATCTACTAATTTGCTAGCTATTGAATAAGAATTTATAAGAGGATTTAACATAAGTGCTCTTATTGCATCATCACGACTGTTAGTGCGAAGGGCTTTTGAGGCTGTTCTTTCATATTCTTTCATTCTGCTGATCATCTGCTGCTGCATATATGAAACATCTTTTATTTTAACGCTTTCACATTTGTTTTTAGTTACATGGCAGGTAATCTCTACAATGTCTTCATCTTCTAAGAAGTCTAAGGCTCCATTGTTTGGAATGGAAAGAACCATCTCTACAGGAGTACCTGTAACATATGATTTTATAAAATTAAGAGCTACGCCAGCATAGCCTCCTGCATCTTCTTCTTTTATGAACTCCTCAAAAGTTTTATCGTCGGTATGTTCAATCCTCTGATTATTATTTTCAATGTTTCCATAGCTATTTTCTCTGATAAGATAATGATGCATATATATCGAAAAAGCTTCATCAAAATTCTTTTCAATGTCCATCCCTTCTAACTTTTTCATCATATCTTTGTTGACTCTAGAAATTAATTCACCTCTTGTTTCAGGTGCATCTAAAATGTTTTTGATGCACTCCTCTTCATAATAATAATAGTGTAAATATTCATTAAGTAGGCTATTACCTGTGATGTTTATGAGGTCTTTTGAGAATATCCTCATATCTGAATTATTGTAAAGTTCATCATCGTTTATGAAGTCCATCAGGACATCTTTACCTTTTATCCTCAAATCTTTGAAGTATGAAAGATGATTCAAACCATAACAGTTAATTGAGAAATCTTTTGGTTGTACATTATATAGTCTCTGTAATTGTTTTATGAATTCTGATGGACCATCGCAAATACCATAAACATTATCATATCCTAAATCTCTTAATGTTTGAGTAACTAGACCTGAAGGGTTTGTAAAATTAAATATGAAGTATCCTTTGTTGCTTATTCTATCTGCAATATTCAAGTAGTAACGTAAAGCACTTATGGATCTCATTGCCATAGCAAAACCACCAGCTCCTGTTGTTTCTTGTCCTAGAACTCCTAAGTTAAGACATGTCCTTTCATCAAACACTCGAGATTCATCTTCTCCAACTCTCATTGCAGTTATTATGATATCAGCTTTTTTTAAAGCAACTTCTGCATCACTTGTGTAAGAAAACTTTATACTATCATCAATAGTTGATGCAATTTTTTTTGATAAAGCTCCAAAAGTATTGAGTTTTATTTCGTTATTGTCCATGAATACGACTTCATCGATATTTGCTATTTTGGCATTGATAATAATTGATTTAGCTAAAAATGGAGCTCTTACACCACCACCACCAAGTACACATAATTTCATTTGAATATCTCCTTTATAATATATTATTAGCTTTGATTAATTTTGATAGTTCATCATATTCTGGAATGCCTGTGCTTCCACCAATAGATGTGACACTTAGACTACCTAAAAAATTACCAAGTGCCAGACATTTTTTTAATTCCAATTTATTTATTGTCCCATAGATAAAACCTGCATCAAAAGAATCCCCTGCACCAGTTGTATCCACGCAATCTGCTTCGAAAGTAGGGGAATAAATTACATCAGAACCATCAAGAGCAATTGCTCCTTTCTTTCCAATTTTTATCACTACTTGTTTGCAATAGAGTGAAAGCTCATTTAAAGCTTCTTCTATATTGTCTTTTCGTGTGAAACTCAATGCTTCAAGTTCATCAGGAATGAAAATATCAACATACTTCAAAACTTCGAATATCTTTTTGTCCCACTTTCCTGTATCATCGAATCCTACATCAAAGATAAGTTTTTTACCTTTTGATTGAACTTTCTTACAAAATGTAATGTATTCTTCAATTTTTGAGGGTATAAAATTGTGGAGAAATATATAATCAAATTCATCAATTATTTCATCTGTGATATCGTCAAGGTTGGTATGATCTAAAGCACTTCTACAGGTGATAAATGATCTGTTTGTTTCATTTGTAAAGGTAACTGACATTCCTGTGCTTGTATCTTTTATCCTTTTCAAATATTTCAAGTTTATTCCATGTAATCTCAATTCATTGGTCAATAATTCTGAAAAAATGTCATCACCGATGCAACCAAAAATAGATGGATTTAAACCTAACTTTGAAAGGGCTAATGATGAAATTGCAGCACCGCCGCCCATTTTTATTTTGTAGTCATTTGCATATGATTCTTCTCCAGGAGCTGGATAGTTTTTCAAGCCTGTTATTATCAAATCTGAATTTATATCACCAATTATCAATATTTTAGTTTGCTTCATTATTTCCTCTTTTGTATATAAAATATTAGTTAACTTGCTAATTTTTATTTTAATAATTCCTATTATTGTAAATAATAGTATTTTTTATTCCTATTTAATTTTTTTTACAGAATTTCGTTCAATGAAAATGTATGGTATCTCAATTTTGTTATCAATGATATCATATTTTTTATTGTTTAATTCAATTGAATTGTTATCACCATCTTTGTCCATAAGTAGAGCCTTCAGAGCAAGAGAGCCAATAGTTTTTGTTGATTGGCCGATTGTTGTGATTGATGGTCTGTACATACGAGACAACTCAATATTATCAAAACCAACAATAGATATATCATCTGGAACTTTATATCCTAAATCTTGGGCAGCACTTGCAGCACCCATTGCCATTTCATCGCAGGCAGCAAATATCGCAGTTGGAATATCTTTTCTTGATAATATTTCTTTTGTTGTTTCATATCCTGAATCAAATGTGTATTTTCCAGGCTTAATTAAATCTTCATTTTTTTCAATATGGTTTTCTTTTAAAGCTTGTAAATAACCCTCAAGTCTATATTTTCCACTTGTTTGGTCAACTAAATTTCCGGTTATCATTGCTATCTTTTTATGTCCATTTTCAATCAGATAATTTACTAACATACAGCTAGCTTTTTTATCATTAACATTTATGCTTATTGAATTTTTAAGTCCTTTTATAAGAACACTGGCCTGTACAATAGGAAATTCACAGGAATTCAATAGTTTACGGCATCTTGGATTGATTTTTTCATGTAATATTATGAGTCCATCTACATACATCTGACGAAATAAATTTACATACTTAATTTCTTTATCAAGATTTTCTTGTATGCAACAGACTACAATTTTGTAACCTTCTTTATCTGCCTCATCTTCTATTGTAGCTAGTAGTTTTGAATAAAATGAATTCTCCATGGTTGGAACAATGATTCCAATGATGTTTGATTTTTTAAGGACCAAACTTCTAGCTGCTTGGTTTGGTAAGTAGGAAAGTTCTTTTGCTGCAGCCAATACTTTTTGTTTTGATATTTCATTTACCCTAGTATTCCCATTTAATACCCTGGATACTGTTGAAATAGAAACTCCTGATTTTTTTGCGACATCTTCTACTTTTGCTCTCATTACCTTTACCTTTTATGAAAAATATTCATTATTATATCATATAATTTGATTTATATAATATAATTTGTTTTTTATCTAATGTTTAATCTGCTTCATTCAATCTAAATATTTTATTAATAATTGCCACTATTACAATTCCTAATATAATCAACATCACACCCATCATATTAGCATATCCATAATTATTATCAATGAGGGATGTCTTATACAAATATAGAGGGAGGTTGATTGTTGCATTTCCTGGTCCTCCATTGGTTGTTAAGAAAATTAATTCAAATTCTCTTAACATACTTGTTGCTGCTATGATCACGCAAGTTCCAAGTACATTCCTTATCATTGGTAAGACAATTTTGGTGTTGATTTTCCATGTAGATGCCCCATCAATTTTCGCTGAATTGATTACATCTGCTGGGACATTGAAAATTCCAGCAAGAACAAGGATTGTGATCATACCTGTATATAACAACCATGTAAGAGTTACGGTGAAAAATGATGTCTGTGTTGAGAAAAACCAATTCCATTGAAAAGGTCTTCCTATGATAGAAGATATAATTGAATTTATAAGTCCCATTTGAGAGCTAAATATATTCAAAAATATTACAGCTAGGGCAGCCATAGATATTACATTCGGAATCATAATTATGGTTCTAAATATTTTCCAGCCCTTAAACTTTCTTGAAAGAACAAATGCTATTACTGTTCCTAATGCAACATGGACCACTGATTGTAATAATACCCAAATTAAAGTGTTGTTTAGTGCTTTAAGTAATTTAGGATCACCAAATCCTTTTATATAGTTATGAAATCCAACAAAACTCAATAACTCACCACTTCTCCAATTGGTAAAGGATGTACTGAATACGATAATCAGTGGTATTAAGAATACCAAACTGAATAACAGTATTGTAGGTGCTAAAAATATTACTATATTACTTTTTTTTATTTTCATTTGATTATATGAGTTCCTTTTTGTATATAAGTGACAGGAGATCTGTCACTTATAATAGATTTATAGATTTTCCTTAGCTTTTGCAGACAGTATTGAAGCAAATTCTTCAGCACTAATTTTTCCTTTAGCTAATAAAGGATATTGAACGCTGATTTCATCAACTACATTTGCATACCATAGACTCTGGAAATCATTGATACTATGTTTTGCAGAAGCTGCATTCTTGATAGTTTCATTAACAAGTTCTTTTACATTTTTACTTGTTGCATTTGGATTATCTGGAGTCTCTGATGTAACTTCAAGCATCAATCTTTGGCTTTCTTCACTTGTCAAGAATTTAACAAAAGCTAAAGAAGCTTCAATTTTTTCATCAGTTTTTGCACAGATACTGAAACCAATTTTTCCACTGTTATACATTGTATCTCCTGGGAATTTAGCAGTACCAACTTTTTCTGCAAAACCAGGTTCTACCATTGTATCATCATAGAAATTACTGATCATCCAAGGTCCATTGGCAATTATTGCAGTCTGTCCCATGAAGAAGTTTGAAGCAGCATTTTCATATTTGCCACCAACAGCATCAAGTGTTGTGTAATTCATAAATAGCTTTTGAATATTACTTGCAGCAGTTATAAACTCAGGAGTGTTATAATCTGTAGGTAAACTTGTATTCATAAATTTAGTACCAGCATCATTATTTGCAATCATTGCACATAACATTAAGGATGTTACCCAACCTGAATCTGCAGTATCCATTGATACAGGTGTAATTCCTGCTGCTTTTAATTTGTCACATTGAGTGAAGAATTCATCCCAAGTTGTAGCTGGAGATGTTATTCCTGCTTTTTTGAATAAATCCTTATTGTAGAAGTATCCAATCTCTTGTTTTGTAAAAGGAATACCTAATAGTTTACCATTTCTGGAGTTTACATTTATTCCTTCTTTAGACATTGTAGCTTTCCAATCAGGATCTGCATTGACATATGGTGTTAAATCAACAAATTTATTTTCCATCATATCGAGCAGGTTATATCCACCTGTGTACATTACATCAGGTAATGAATTTGATGAATAAAGGACTTTCATTTTATCAATATAATTTTGATCACCAGGAATTTCCTCAATTTCAACTTTGTATTTACCCGCATAAGTAGTGTTGAATGTTTTTGCTCTTTCTGCCATCCAATCTGCAGAACTGTTTACCCCAATTAGAAATGTAGGAAAGTTGATTGTTACAGCTGAATCGTCTTTAGCCTTTGATTCAGATGTACCGCTAGCAAATAATGGCATTGCTAAAGCAGTTAAAACCATTAATGATGTAATTATTTTTTTCATATTTTTCTCCTTTTTTATGAAATTAAATGAAATTTAAACTATTAACCTTTGATAGAACCTGCAACCATAGATGTAGTAACTTGCTCTTGTAAAATTGTGTATATAACAATACTTGGTAATACGACCATGATAATTCCGGCAAACATTGCTGTGTAGTTAAATGAAAATTGTGATGTGAAATAACTCAGAGCTAGAGGTAATGTTCTTACTTCTTTACTCTTTGTAAGAATTAATGCGAACATGAATTCATTCCATGCTGTTAGAAACTCTAAAATTGCAGCTGTGGACATTCCGGACTTAACAGTAGGCATTATAATTTTAAAAAATGTAGTGCTGAATGATGCACCATCAAGATAAGCTGCTTCTTCAAGTTCTTTAGGTATGTTTATAAAGTAACTACGCAAAACAAAGAAGGATGTTGGAAGTCCAAGTGCTGCATAAACAATAATCAAACCAAGCATTGAATCATACAATCCCATTTTTGTCCAAATTATATATATTGGCATCATAAGAGCAGCAGTGGGAATCAATAATGAAGACGATATCAAATATGTAAAAAACATCTTTCCCTTGAAGTTGTATCTGCTTATTACATAGGAAGACATAGATACTACAAGTAAATTTAGAGCTGTAGCTGAAAATGAAATTATTATACTATTTCTGTAAAATAGGAAAATAGGTGATAACTTAAGTGCAGCTATATATCCAACTGGTTTCCATGAAAGTGGTAAGGCATATGCTGAAGCCAATATTTCTCTGTTCGTTTTAAACGAGGAAATAAAAACCCAGAATAGGGGACCAATAGAGATTGCTGTAATAAATATCAATAAAAGTATGGATAATATTGATAGTTTTCTATTCTTGTGAGGCATTAGAATCTTTCTCCCTTCTTAGAAAGCGTTTTCACTGATATTCAATAATTAATAGTATCTGTGAAAACGTTTTCTTATATAACATAATAATAGCTCACATTTTGAATCTGTCAATATTTATTTTTTTTGTTGAAAAAATTGGACAATATTTATATACATAAAAGTTAATTTATT
>JBFHKM010000033.1:0-22465 GCA_041595335.1 Sphaerochaetaceae bacterium | reverse complement strand
TCAACACCTTCAAGAACTGTTGTGTGGCCCAATGATTTAACCATCTTTATTGTTGATGCCAAAGCAATCATCGATGTCTTGCTTTTTTCTGCTTCAAGAAGCAAATTTCTATCAAACTTGATTATATCAAAAGGAAGAGACATGAAGTACTCAAGAGAAGCAAATCCTGTTCCAAAGTCATCAAGCGATAGCGTGAAGCCCTTTTCTTTCAATCGTCTCATGTTGGTTTTGAGAATGTCCCAATCAAGCACCTCGCTTGTTTCTGTTATCTCTATTGTAAGAAGTTTTGGGTCAATGTTATTTTCCTTGACTATCTTCAAAAGCACATCAGGAAGAGTTGGTTGCATGCAATGGAACATTGATATGTTGAATGAAAGCTGTGTTATTGGTAGCTGCACTGCATTTAAGTAGTGGCACAGCTCACTTATTACAGCAATTCCAAATTCATTTATGCTACCATTCTTCTCTGCCATTGTTATGAACTCAAAACTTGGTACATAGCCAATACCTGGAATTTGAAGCCTAGAGAGAACCTCACCACTTAAAATTGTCTTCTCTTTGACATTGTAGATTGGTTGTATTCTCAGCTCTATTTGATGCTGTGATATTGCATAATGTAGCTTCTTATAAATCTTCTGCTTTCTTACATATTTATCACTTGTTGACTGTGTCAATTGAATGTATTTATTTGAAATTTTGAGCTCATCCAGCTCATCAATTCCATCAATTATGGCATTGTAAAGAGAGTCTGTATCATTGAAGAGATTTAAAGGATCTGTTACTGCAAATGTGAAGGAAGTAGGTGATGCACTTTTATCCATCTGCTTTAGTTCATTCAATTTTGAATTTATGAAGCTGATGAAACTCTCTGTCTCGATGTTCTCTAGAAATGTCACACCAACAATAGATTGAGTCACATTGAAATAATATGAATTATGGAACTCTTTTTTTGCTGCCTCTATTATATAGTGGTAGGCATTGTTCAACTTGTATTTGGTTTCAAAGGTTCTCAATATTTCTAAATTCTTGATTTTGATCAGTATTATTTTCGCTTCATCAACATCGAGAGTTTCAATATAGTTATCAAAACTATTTCTATTCAAAAGCCCTGTATCCTTATCTTCTTGAAGCATTGGAACTTCGAGCATCATGTATATTATCAAGAGAAGCATTGATGAGAGAAGATGAAGTGGATGAAGATCCACTGTGTTGAATAACACAAGTGGCAGACATATCAAATAGAGAACAAAGAAGCCTATGAATATCTTTGTAAATCTTACAAATTTCATATTCTTTTTCATTGTCCTTATTATGATATGTGCTGTGTACAGATAGTAAGTACTGTATATCATAGGAAACAGCATCCCATAGGAAAATTCATTGTTCTTTATGATGAATAAGTAGTTTGTGCTGTTGTTGCTTATGAGCATGAGTGCAGCAATGACAGCTGGTAAACTCAGATAAATAGACATCATATTTGTCTTAAATCCAAGCCTGTTGTTGAAATATAGATAAAGATCCAGACCTTTCAATATGGCAATTAAATTGAAGATACTGTATAAAAAGTACAATTTATTGCTTGAAGGTTGAACTGCTGTATCAGTAATATATGATATGGCCAAACTGAATATAATTGATAAGTAACTCAGTATTATGTATATCAATAGATAAGGGTGATTTGCTTTTTTTATTTTACTCAGTGCAAGATAGAGTACCAATACTGAAGTGCAAATTACTAGGGACGGAGCATTGTATAAGTAATACGGGTGTCTTGGAAACATTTGTTAGTCTTTTTTTTTGCTAATGATAAATCAATTAGTTGTCTTGTAAAGCAAGGCAGACATAATCTGCCTTGTTTGTGATGAATTTTTTTAAAATTTCAGAAGTTTTCCATATTCCTCTAATTCTCCATCACTGTATTTTTCATGAGGAACAGCTACTGTAGTATTATCACCTGTATATCTTGGCATGATGTGGATATGTAGGTGAGGTACCTGCTGGTTTGCTGCTTTACCATTATTTATGATAAGGTTTGTACCATCACAGTGCAATTTCTCTCTCAAATTCTTATCTGCTTGTTGAGCGACAAGGACCAAATGACATAGAACATCTTGAGGACATTCAGCTAAAATCTCATACGGTTTCTTACTGACTACTAGGCAGTGACCTTTCTTAATAGGGTTGATATCCATAATAACAACACAATATTCATCTTCGTGAATCTTAACAGATGGCAATTCGCCATCAACTATTTTTTCAAAAATTGTTTTCATAAGCCTCATATTAGCACTGTTTTTGACTAAAATAAAGACTAAACAAAAAAATTTAGCTTTAAGGATTGAAAAAAGTTGAGCAATGTAATATTATCCGAACGTTGTGCAGTGGTTTTTTTAAATTGTTTGCACATACTAAGTTATAAACAATAAATTATGTTGTAGCATTAAACTACAACTCAATCATATTCTACTATAAGAGGTTATATTTATGAGCGACCTATCTAACATGAGAAACATCGGTATCAGTGCCCACATTGACTCCGGTAAAACTACTTTAACAGAACGTATCCTATACTATTGTAACAGAATTCATGCAATTCATGAAGTTCGTGGTAAAGATGGTGTTGGTGCTACTATGGATAGTATGGAACTAGAGAAAGAACGTGGTATTACTATCGCATCTGCTGCAACTAACGTTACTTGGAAAGATAAAGAAATTAACATTATCGATACTCCAGGACACGTTGACTTTACAATTGAAGTAGAGAGAGCTCTTCGTGTTCTTGATGGTGCTATCCTAATTTTGGATTCTGTATCAGGTGTTCAATCACAGTCAATTACTGTTGATAGACAGATGAAACGTTATAACGTTCCAAGAATTGCATTTGTTAACAAATGTGATAGAGCTGGTGCAAATCCTTACAGAGTTAAAGATCAGTTGGTAAACAAATTGGGTCTTAATGCTGTTATGATGCAGACTCCAATTGGTCTAGAAGACAAAATTGAAGGTGTTATCGATTTGATCGATATGCAGGCTATTTACTTTGACGCTGGCGATGATATGATTCACCCACGTTATGCTGAAATTCCAGCAGAGTTATTAGCTGAAGCTGAAGAAAAGAGAGAAGAACTATTGGATTGTGTATCACTTGTTGATGATGATTTGATGGAAGCTATGCTAGAAGAAAACGTAACTAAGGAAATTTTAGTTAACGCTATCCGTAAAGCAACTATTGCTCTTAAACTTTGCCCAGTATTCATTGGTTCTGCTTATAAGAACAAAGGTATCCCACCACTACTAGATGCAGTTAGTGCTTACCTTCCTTGCCCAACTGATGTTGAAAACAAGGCTCTTGATTTGGATAATGATGAAGAAGAAATCACACTTCCTTCAAAAGAAGATTTACCTCCTGTAGTACTTGGATTTAAATTAGAAGATGGCCAATATGGTCAGTTGACTTATATCCGTGTTTACCAAGGTATTGTTAGAAAGGGTGATGAACTATTCAACACTCGTTCACGTAAGAAGTTCAAAGTTGGTCGTCTGATTAAGATGCACTCAAATGAAATGGAAGATTTAACAGAAGCAGGTTGTGGTGAAATCGCAGCTCTATTCGGTGTTGAATGTGCTTCTGGTGATACATTCTGTGATCCTTCATTGAACTATTCAATGTCTTCAATGTTCGTTCCAAATCCTGTTATCTCTCTTTCAATTGAACCTGTAGATAAGACAGCTTCTGGTAACATGGCAAAAGCTTTGAACAGATTCACAAAAGAAGATCCTACTTTCAGAACTTATGTTGATCCTGAATCAAATCAGACAATCATACAGGGTATGGGTGAATTACACTTAGAAGTTTATGTTGAAAGAATGAAGAGAGAATACAAAGCTGAAGTTGTTGTTGGACAGCCTGAAGTAGCTTACAGAGAAGCAATCTCTCAGAAAGCAGAATTCAACTACACACACAAGAAACAGACTGGTGGTTCTGGTCAGTTCGCTCGTGTTGCTGGTTATATCGAACCTATTGAACATGAAGAAGGTGAAGAAAATCCAAAAGATTATGAATTCATTGATAAAATTAAGGGTGGTTCTATCCCAACTGAATACATCCCATCATGTGATAAAGGTTTCAAGATGGCTATGGAAAAAGGAACTCAAATTGGTTTCCCTGTAGTTAATGTTCGTGCTGTTATCGTTGATGGTGCTTGGCACCCAGTTGATTCATCTGATATGGCTTTCCAAACTGCATCATTGAACGCTTTCCGTGAAGCATATGAAAAAGCTAAACCAGTTATTCTAGAACCTATCATGAAAGTTGAAGTTACAGGTCCTACAGAATTCCAAGGTAACATCTTCGGATCAATCAACCAACGTCGTGGTATCATCATTTCTTCTCAGGAAGAAGGTGTATCAACAGTTGTTATTGCTGACGTTCCTCTATCAGAGATGTTCGGTTATTCAACAGCTTTACGTTCAATGTCTCAAGGTAAGGCAGAATTCTCAATGGAACTTTCCAAATATGGTAAGGTACCACAGAGTGTTTCTACTGAACTAAAAGAGAAATATCAGAAACAGAGAGCTGAAGCTAACAAGAAATAATCTTAAGCTTTAGATACAAAAATCGGACTTACTTAATTGTGAGTTCGATTTTTTTTTCGTTTTTTTTTGCCATTCAAGAATGACTTATGTAAGAATTAGCCATCAATATTTCTATAACTCCTCTAATTTTATGTATTGCATATTTTATGAAATGTTGTTGCATAACTCAGTGATGATGCAACATATTATGCATGGATGAAACATTTTTTACAAAACATTCTGAAAGCGTGCTATAATATGTGTATCAAAAAGTTCGGAGGTAAATAGTACATGGAAATTCAAGAATTGATCAAAAGTAGTCCTCTTCGCGTTTTCGAGGAGTCTATTGACGGTGGTCTAGGCCGTGGAAATCTAGGGGTTTTGGTTTCTCGTCATGGAGTAGGAAAGACAGCTTGCTTGGTACACCTTGCAACAGATAAACTGCTCAGAGGAGAACAAGTAATTCACGTTTCATTCAGTGGGAACGTAGAGCATGTAATAAATTGGTACAAAGAAGTGTTCAATGAAATATCTGAAGAAAAGGGTATGAATGATTCTTCTAAGGTGTACAGCGATATTCTAGCAAATCGTGTGGTAATGAATTTTTCTCAAGAAACAGTTTCAATTGATAAAGTTTTGAACAGTTTAGAAACTTTGATAAAACATGGATCTTTTAAAGCAGATACAATCTTATTTGATGGTTACAAGCTCACAAAGGCAAATGTTGGTGATGTAAGAAAGATTAAGGCATTTGCAAAAAAACTCAATGTAGAGGTTTGGTTCAGTGTCTCACCAATAAGAAAAGATGTAGTTTATAATGAATATGGAATTCCAGATACTATTGATCCATATATAGAAGTGGTGGATATTATGATAGGTTTGAGAATGGATGAGCAACTCAACAAGGTAGTCATGACTCTTGTAAAAGAACATGATAAAAAGATGACAAAGTTAATGGGGGTTTGTTTGGATCCAAAAACAATGCTAATTTCCAAGTAATTTTTTGATATGAGCTCTTCACGTGATGTGAGGAGCTTTTATTAAATAAAAATTTATATAAAAAAAAGATGAATTGCTTCCTGTGCAGTTCATCTTTTTAATTGAAAAGTTATGTTAATAATTTATAGCCACATGTCATGGTCTTCTTCTTCAAGAAGAACTACAGCTTGTGCTATAACAGCATCACCTTGTCCAACCTCACCTAAAACGCCCTCGGCTGTTTTAGCTTTGATTGATATCGTATTGACTGATACATTCATGGCAGATGCGATACTTTCTCTTATTTCGTCTATATAAGGCCTCAGCTTTGGATTCTGCAGTATTATGGTGCAATCTAAGTTGATTATATTAACACTCTTAAAAGATAGCGTTTTATGTAACAGATCAAGGCTGCTGCAATTTTTAAATGCTGGATCTGAATCAGGAAATTTTGCTCCTATATCTTCATTGCAAGTGGCACCTAAAATGGCATCAATTATAGCATGTATAAGAACATCGCCATCGCTATGAGCAATCTCACCTTTTTTAGAAGGAATTAAAACTCCACCTAAAGTCAATGGAAGATTCTCACCCATGCGGTGTAAATCCCAACCTTGTCCTATTTTCATAAATTATTACCTTTAATTTTCTGCTGGAGGTTGGATGTTGTTAACATAAGATCTGAATTGTTTATCAATCTTACCTTTTCTTAATCCTTCCTCTCGTACCATGATGTACTCTTTTATCTGTCTTTCAGCATCAGGGATGTCGCTTAGATAGGTGATTTTTTTGTTTTTTGGATCACCCATGCTGACTCCAACCTTAAGTCCTGCTTCTGCAAAGATTTCGGTATCATCATAATATTGTTTATCTTCTTTTGCACTTTGGTGAGCATATAGAATTTCAGGGAAGCGGAAAATCTGTGGAGTTTGAACAGTCACGATACTTTTTCTATCGTAGCTATTGATCATAACACCATTTTGATCTACTTCCTTAACGGAATCTGTGATGATTTGTGCTGGAGCTGATGCACCGTAAACTGTAGCAGTTGCTAAAGTTGAGATTATCAAATCAGGAGTTACAAAACATCTAGCACCGTCATGTATTGCTACATATTCAACACCAAGGTCAAGATTATTTATCAATTCTAATGCATTGCGCACAGATTGCTGGCGTGAATCGCCACCGTCTGTGATGATCAGAGGAATAGGATTTCTCTTTCCTAATTCTTCTAGTGCTACAATACATTCTTCCTTAAGACCAACAGGACTTGTTACAATGATAGCTTGTAAATTTGGGACCTCTAAAAAGGGCACAATAGAACGATAGAGAACTGTGTGGCCCTCTATCTTTAAATATTCTTTTTTTACTGACTGTTCATTGTTGTTGTTGAATCTTTCACTTTTACCTGCTGCAGTTATAACTACAGCAAATGGAGGGAATGCCATATTCTTATTCCAACTTTGAGAAAATTAATAATTCTATGTCGCTTTTCTCTTTATCTAGAGAGTATGAAGCTTCATCAATTAAGATAGTAAGAGCACTTTCATAAAGTCTGCGCTCCTGAACTGGTAATTCTTTAACTTTACTTCTGTGGTAAAGAGTTTGAACTACTTTAGCAATAGAACCGATAGAACCTTCTTTCAATAGATCTACATTCATCTGATAACGAGCTTTCCAGTCAACAGGAATTG
This sequence comes from Sphaerochaetaceae bacterium, assembly GCA_041595335.1. Lineage (GTDB taxonomy): Bacteria > Spirochaetota > Spirochaetia > Sphaerochaetales > Sphaerochaetaceae > Pleomorphochaeta. The sequence goes on along the minus strand of JBFHKM010000033.1, from coordinate 15,218 downwards.
GCTTATATTCTTTTGAAATTGAATCAATAGCTTTTTTAGCTTCAGATGGTTCTACGATACCTCTTATTCCCATGCCTTCGGCTTTGTTTACGGGAATCATAACTGTCATATCTGAAATATCAAGAAAGATTACATAATAAAGAGTTGGTGTTCCTCTGAAGTCTCTCTCTTCTATTCTTTTGACAATACCTACACCTTGTAGAGGGTAGACAACATGTTCGCCTTCGACGAATTTAGTTTCTTTGTTACTTTCAATCATACATACAGTATACCTCATTTTTCCATAAAAAACAATCATACATATACTTATCTCCATTCATATAGTTTGATACAAATGTAAAAAATAGATGGTAGTTTTGATGGATAAATTGATACAAAATTGCAGTATTTTATATGTAAAAATAAAAAATAGTAAAACGGTTTACTAAATTATAGATAAAAGAAAATAAATTTACTATAATGCAATTATGAAGACAAACATTAGAAATTGCGGTGTATTGCTGCACCCAACATCACTACCATCTAGACATGGAATTGGAAGCCTTGGTGATAAAGCAATGGCTTTCGTTGATGCATTGAAAAAAATGGATATAACACTTTGGCAAATTTTGCCTTTGGGACCAACAGGATATGGTGATTCTCCATATGCTGCACGATCAACATTTGCAGGAAATGAGCTTTTAATTGATTTGAACACTCTATCTTGTGAAGGTTATTTGACACTTGAACAGGTACTTCAGGATCCTTTTGATACAAACCAAAGAGTTGATTATGAAAAGGTCAGAGCATTTAAAGAACCTCTGCTTGCACAGGCTGCTGAAAATTTCATAGCTGAGAGATCTGAAGAAGAGAGCAATTCTTATGAAAAGTTTTTGCAATCATCTGCTTATTGGATTGATGATTACGCTCTTTATAGTGTTCTATGTGATGTTTATGGTGATTCAAGATGGTTTGAAATCTGGGATGAGAAAGTAAAAATTCGAGATCCTAAAGAAATTGCCAAACTTACAAAGAAATATAAAAAAGAAATAGAAGTTGTGAAGGTACTCCAGTATTTCTTTGCCAAACAGTGGCAGAGTGTAAAATCATATGCAAATGAAAATGGTGTCAAGATAATTGGTGATGTACCAATTTTTGTAGCACCAGATAGTGTTGATGCATGGACTCATCCTGAACTGTTCAAGATGGATGAAGATTATCATCAGATCTATTCTTCTGGTGTTCCACCTGATGCATTCTCTGCAGAAGGTCAATTATGGGGAAATCCTGTATATGATTGGGATGTCCACAAGCAGACAGAGTTCAATTGGTGGGCAAAACGTATCGGTGGTGTTCTCAGCAACTGCGATATCATAAGAATTGATCACTTCAGAGGTCTATCCGCATATTGGGAAGTAAAAGCTGGCTCTGAGAATGCAATGGTAGGTGAGTGGGTCCCATCTCCTGGACAGGATTTACTTGATGTACTTAAAAAAGAATTTGGCGAGCTTCCAATAATAGCTGAAGATCTTGGAATCATAACAGATGATGTTGAAGAGCTCAGAGACAACAACAACCTTCCAGGAATGAAGATTCTTCAATTTGCTTTTGGCTTCAATGATGAAGGTAAATTTGACTCTAAAAATGCTTATCTTCCACATAACTGCATAGAGAACAGTGTTGTCTACACAGGAACTCATGATAACGATACAACTCGTGGTTGGTTCGACAAACTTGATGATGCTACAAAAGATATTGTGAGAAGATACTTTGAATCCAGCAATGAAGAGATTGTTTGGAAGATGATGAGAGTCACTCTCATGAGCAACAGTCGCTGGGCAATATTCCCAATGCAAGATTTCTTGGAACTGGATAGTTCTGCTAGAATGAATGTTCCATCTACCTGTGGCACCTCAAACTGGAGCTGGAGATTGTCATCTCTGGATTTTGAAGATTGGAGATGTGATAGATTGCATGATGCTATCCTGCGCTTTGGCCGAGATGGTAAGAAGAGTAACTAATCGTTTCTATATAAATCTTATTTAAGAGTTTAATAGGTAGTGATGACTTGTAATAGTTTTTCGCTACCTATTTATACATATGTGTAATATGTAAAATTAATGAGTGTTTGGACTTACATAAAAATGACACTGAAACCGCAATAAATTATCATAAATTATAATGTGAGTTAGTATGTTTCATTTTTGATTTATGTTATCATGGTCCTCATGAATATAATCTTGTTTGATAAATTAAATTTAGAAAATAAACTTTCTACAAAAGATGAAAGAGCACGACATATGAAGAAGATTCTTCACTTGAATGTTGGTGATGTTTTCAGCTGTGGAGAGATAAATGGACCAAAAGGTGATGCAACAATCACTGATATTGATGATGACTTTGTTTCCTTCTCCTTCAAAGCTTTGGATGATACATCTAAAGACCTCTTTCCTGTGACCTTGCTTGTATCTCAGGTGAGACCAATCTGCATGAAAAGAATACTGAGAGAGGCAGTGTGCCTCGGTGTTGAGAGAATTGTCATCACTGGAGCAGATCTAACTGAAAAGTCTTATTCAAAAGCAAATTTCTACATAAATGGTGAATATAAAAAAGTTCTATTTGAAGGTGCCATGCAGGCAGCACAGACAGGGATGAGTGAGGTTGTATTTACTGATAAATTGGATGATGCAGTTAAATTATTCGATGATTCATATAATAAAATAATGCTTGATAATGTCTTGAAATCTGATAGACTGAGTTCATGGAATCCTGATAAAACAAAAACAAAAACAGTTTTATCAATAGGACCGGAAAGAGGTTATACAGATAGAGAAAGAGAATTACTGATGAAAAATGGATTTGAAGCAAAAACCATTGGAACTAGGGTTTTGAGAACAGAAACTGCAAATAGTTCGGGTTTGGCACTATTATTAGGCCGTCTAAATCTGTTATAAAGAAGACCGGTAAAAATATAAGAAATAAAATATAAGAAAATAAATTTTAAGAGGTATTAAGAATATGGCACATAGTATATCAGAAGCAGCAGAAGAAATTTTAGATAAAGAGTATCCAGTATTGGACCATGGATTTGTAAGATTGGTTGATTACTGTGGTAATGATGATAGAATTGTACAGGCTGCACGTATTTCATATGGTGCAGGTACAAAGAGCTACCGCCAGGACAAAGGCCTCATCAATTATTTGATGAGAAACGATCATTCATCTCCTTTTGAAATGGTCAGCTTTACTTTCCATGTAAAAATGCCTATTTTTGTTGCAAGACAGTGGGTCAGACATAGAACTGCAAAGATGAATGAAATTTCAGGTAGATATTCTGTAATGACTGATGAAGTTTATCGTCCAGATAGAGCTCATATAAACAAACAAAGTGAAAACAACCGTCAGGGCCGTGAAGATACAATGGTAAATGACGAGATGGCTAAAGATGTTATGGCAAAATTTGATGCTGATCATGAGTTAATTTTTAACAATTATCATGAGATGCTTGATAATGGTATTGCTCGTGAGCTCTCAAGAATTGACTTACCTCTATCTATGTACACAGAAATGTACTGGAGCATGGATTTAAGAAACTTATTCCACTTCTTAAAATTGAGATGTGATGGACATGCTCAGTATGAAATTCAAGAATATGCAAACACAATTCTTGATATTGTTGAAAAAGTTTGTCCTATTGCAACAGATGCTTTCAAAAACCACAGCATGAATGCTGTTAGTTTCTCAGAAAAAGAAACAGAAGCTTTGAAAGAGATGTTGAGTGGTAAGGAATGTCCTTTGAAGGGTCGTCAAAAGGAAATCTTCGAAGAAAAATTAAAATAAATCAATGGAGGAGTAACAAATGAGATATGATAATAAAGATGCATCAGAGGTTACTTCTCTAGGTTCTACTGTTAAAGAACAATTTTTACCTCCACGTGAGCAGGCAAAGGCTTTGCCTTACTCAAGTGGAGTTTATTTGATGTTCAATAAAAATAAGAAAATAATATATGTTGGAAAAGCCAAGAGCTTGAGAAAACGTGTTACAAGTTATTTCCTTCCAAACAGAGATCCAAAGACAACCGCACTTGTCAAAAAAATTGTTAGAATTGAACATATAATAACAGGCAATGAATATGAAGCGCTTGTTTTAGAGAACAATTTAATAAAAAAATACAATCCTCATTACAACATCGATCTGAAAGATGGTAAGAGCTATCCTGTGATCAGGATCACCAAAGGTGATTTTCCTAAGGTATTCAAAACTCGTCGTATAATAAATGATGGTTCTGATTACTATGGACCTTTTCCCGTAGCCGGTCAGCTGGATATCTATTTAGACTTGATTGATAAGATGTATAAGGTAATAAAATGTGCCTATCCAATGAAAAAGAGGAAGAATCCATGTCTTTACTATCACATTGGAAAATGTGATGCACCTTGCTGTGGAAAGGTAAGTAAAGAGGAATATGGCAAAGCCATAACTGAAATCAAAAAACTTTTCAGTGGTGATAATGACAGGCTCATAAAGCAGACTGAAAAGGAAATGCTTGCAGCTTCTAAGGAATTAGATTTTGAAACAGCAGCTCAAAAACGAGATCTGCTCAACTCCTTACTGACCATCTCATCAAGACAGCAGGTTGAAGATTTTGTCCAAGAGGCACGCGATTATGCTGCAATTGAGATGAGAGGACCTCTCTATACAATCTCTCTCATGCAGATGAGAGATGGAGCATTGATGGGAAGAGCTCTCTATCGAGGTGAGACATTTGGTGATGAGACAGACACTCTTTTCAGTTTTCTGATGAGATATTACAGTGATGGACAGAAACTTCCTACAGAACTGTTTGTATCACATCATATTGACAGTGATCTTCTTGCAACTTACTTTGAAAAAGAGTTCAAGGGAAAATTATCAGTCAGTGTTCCAATTGATGGTAAGCACTATCGTGTTTTGAGAATGGCTCATGAAAATGCATCAAGAGATGTTGAAAAACGTCTTAAGAATACAGACAATACAGCAGCAGTAAAAGAACTTCAGGATATTCTTGAACTTCAGAAACCTCCATCTTTGATTGAAGGTTTTGATATTGCACAGCTCTCTGGTAAGTATACAGTTGCATCATTGATCTCATTCAGAGATGGAAATCCTGATAAGGCCAATTACAGACGATTCAATATAAGATCTTTGGAAGGTAAGATTGATGACTTTGAAGCAATGAGAGAAGCTGCCGCTCGTCGTTACTCTCGTGTTTTAAACGATAATTTGGAGCATCCTGATCTAATCGTATGTGATGGTGGTAAGGGACAGGTGAATGCAGTCTGTGAGGTTTTAGATAGCCTTGGAATTGTTGATATACCTGTTATAGGTCTGGCTGAGCGATATGAAGAGATAATCTTTTCAGATAACAGACAATCGCTTCTTCTACCTGAGCACTCTCCAGCGTTGAGAATCTTGATTGCTGTGAGAGATGAATGTCATAGATTTGCAACGACTGCAAATCAAAACCTCAGATCTAAAGAGCTTGCATTCAAGCTTCTTGAAGATGTAAAAGGAATAGGAAAAGATCGCTCTGAAAGGTTGATGAAGGCCTATGGCTCGGTTGATGAAATATTGAAGCACACTCCTGAGGAAATCAGTGAGAAGGCAAATATTCCAATAACTGTTTCCAAAAGGCTCATTCAAAAGCTTGATCTGTAATTTTTTTATAAGAATAAATAGCACTCACCAGAAGGTGAGTGTTAATTTTTACTTCAAATCTCTTGCTAGCTGTCGATTGTATCTATCTGAAAGCTTTATTACAAAATCAATTGAAATATCGTATGGTCTTGTTCCCTTATAAACACAAAGCACTCCGGATGTTATAAATGCACTTGTCAACATAATTGAGGTATCATATGCCCAGCTTGCATAATATTGGTCTGGATCATCTGCAAAAGCATCATAGATGGAGTTAATAACAAGATCAGTTGCAATTCCTGCAAGCAGCAAAGAATAACCTGCAATGCGATATCGAAGAGATTTTGCTTCATGACGATTCATGTCTTCGACCAAATCTGTCTGACCACATATGCTGAGAAATTCTTTCTTATCAATTTCCTTTGGCCCCTGATAAGGAACCCATAGAGTTCCTGTCTTACCATAACCTGCAAAAAGCAAACCTGAGAAAACGATGGACAGAGCTCCAGCACCTGCTGCAGTTCTTTCCGTATGAATAGACAGTGATTGATTTATGTAATCAAGGCTATCTTCCGCAGAGAAGATTGAGGTATCGGCATAGATGGATGTTGATAGAATTATCAAACACAATAAAGCACAGATTTTTTTATTCATTTTGAATTCCTTTTTATGCTTTATTGTATGTGATGAAAAACAGAGCCGTCAAGATAAAATCTATTGAGCTCTTAACTTATTAAAGTTTTTGTTTGAATGTGGCCACCTTTAACTCAGTTGCCTTTGTGCCTTTTTTGACAATTATTGAATAGATCAATCTTTCAACATAAAGCTGTACAATATCAGTATTTGCAGATCTGATTTCAATATCAGCTTCAAGAAGAACCTCTAAGATTCTTTTACAATCTTTGTAAGAGTAATTCTTCAGTGCTTTGGAGTAAATTCCTTGGTCCTTTCTGCTTCTTACAGCATTGGCTCTATCAAAAACTTTTGCCTTTGATAAGGCCTGAGAAGGGGAGTAACCCATTGAGAGCTGCTGGGCCACAGAAGTCAATCTCCTGAATGACCACAGAAGGCCCGGTACCAGTGTAAAACGGGCCGTATTGTCTCTTTCAAGCAAAACTGTTGCAATCTCCAGTGCGTCTCTAAGATTGCATTCTGCAATGGCCTCGAAGAGTGAGAAGGCATTCTCACTTTTACTGTGATGTACAAAAGTTTCAATCTCATCTTCAGTTATGATATCTCTTTTTTGATTTACACAGAAATAAAAAGCCAATTGATTGCATATAATCTTAAGTTCTAAAGTATCATTGTCTGTTTGATCTAGAATGTATTGAATGGCATTGTCATCAATCATAAGATTTTCATTTCTGAAGAATGATTTGATCCAACCAAATAATTGATTTTCCTGTAGACCCCAGAATATAGTTGTTTCTTTTTTGAGCTTTGTTGCAATTTTAGATGCAGGACTCTTAAGACTGAATTCATCGCTGTCCAAAATGAATGTTGATGATTCATTTGGATGCTGTAAATATCTCAAAAGATTATCTACATCAGCCGATTTTAAAGAATCAATATTATATAAAACAATCAAGCTATGAGAAGAAAAGAGACTGTTGTTGTTCAAATCAATATACATCTGATCATTGTTATCATCAAATGCATAATATTTTGAAAATTCTATCTCCTCACCAAATTGCTTGTTTAAATCTGATCTTATTTGATTTATTTTCTCCTGCTTCTGACCTTTTTCTGGGCCCAATAGCAGATAGACTTTATTGGTCACTGTTTGTCCTTATAAGAGCGTGAAATCATTGCAAGAGTTCCTGATATCTGCAGCTGAGTGGTATAAATAGGATTATAAGCACTGTTAGCTGGAAGAAGTGTAACTCGATCTTCTCCTGCATGATAATATTTCAAAGTCAGTCCAATTTCAGGTATATCAGCTAGAACAATCTGTCCATCATTTGCAAAGCTCACTTTTTTGATGATAGCTAAATCACCATAGAAGATGCCAGCATCTTTCATAGAGTCATCTAAAACTCTGACTGCAAAAAATTCATCCCCAATTTTACTTGGGAGTGCTGAGATTGAAATTGAAATTTTGTACTCAGGGGTACTAAGGAGGTTTCCGGATTCATTTGTATCATATACAGGAATTTCGACTAAATCTTGGAATGCAACAAAACGAGGATCAACAATCTCAATAGATCTTGAAATACCCTGAGTTGTCTTTATAACATTCTTACTTTCTAAAGCTCTCACATGATCATGTGCAGCTTTTACCGAAAAATTAAAATGGCTGCTGATATCTCTAACAGAGGGACTATAACGGAATTCCCGTGTATAGTCTCTTATGTATTGTGCAACCTGAATCTGTCTTTCTGTAAGTTTTTTCATTTAATGCCTCCTTAGCAAAAAAATGGTTACTCTTCAAATCTATTGTTAAATAGTTTCTCAATAGCACTTGCCATATCCTGTTCATCCTCTCCCTCACAGGAAATTAAAATCTTACTCTTGTAACCAGCTCCCAGAGTAATTACTCCCATTATGGACTTGCCATTTATCTTCATATCTTCTTTTTCCATAAAAAGATTACTTTTGAATTTATTTGCGACTTTAACAATCATAGCAGCAGGGCGGGCATGGATGCCTGCTCTGTTACTTACTACAAGTTCTTTTGATACCATACTTTAAGTGTTCTCCTCATTAATATAGTACATCTTTCTAGCTGCCTCACTTTCAAACCATTTAAGAACATTCTGGTCAAATTCTTTAGCAGAATAATAACCCAGCTGTTTCAATCGTTCATTACGTGCTGCAGTCTCTATGATTATAGGAATGTTTCTTCCAGGTTTAACTGGAATGATTAATTTTGCTACTTGAATACCAAGAAGTGTCTCAGTCATGGTATCTTCACCGACTCTATCATATGATTTTGTAGAGTCCCATTCCTCCAGATGCACCATCAATTGTATCTGTTTCTTTTCTCTAATTGCACCAACACCAAAAATGTTGGCTAAGTTGATAATTCCTATACCTCTGATCTCCATATGATGTGCAAGAATCGGATTCTCTCCAGAACCTATCAAATAGGTACTGCCTAAGTTTCTGATCTTAACAGTATCATCACTGATCAAACGGTGACCTCTCTCAATCAATTCAAGAGCTGTCTCGGATTTACCAACACCACTATCACCTGTAATTAATACACCAATTCCATATACTTCAACAAGTACACCATGAATAGTTTTGGTAGGTGCAAATATTTCATCAAGCAATTGGTATAGATGTCTTGAAAAATCAGAGGACATCAAAGGTGTCTGTAAAATAGGAGTTCCACTGTTTTCAGCAATCTCTATAATTTTGTCACATGGTTTGTAGCTATGTGTGAATATACAGCAAGGAACATCATATGAAAAAAGTTTGGCAATATTTTTAAAATCGCCAGTTTCTGCAAGCATGTCGATGTAACTCTGCTCTCCATGTCCAAATACTTGAACTGCAGTACCTGCAAATGCTTCGAAATAACCTGAAAGTGGTAATCCTGGTCGGCTTATCTTACTGCTTGTGATTTTGTTGGATAATCCACCTCTTCCAGCAATACAAGATAACTGTAATTTATTTTGTTCTTTTAAATCGATGTCTAAAAGTTCTAAAATAGAGCAAGTTGTCATTTTGAGCCTCCTATTTGTTATAGAATACCACAGAAATAAAAAATTTAAAAGAATAATATATATACATTTGTAAAATGCTTTTTGTAACGTAGTATACCCCACTTACAGATAGATAAATGAATGATTGAGTTAGTTTGAATAAAAATAGATAATTATTTTATTTGACTTTAGAGTAAAACTAGGTTAACTTATATATAGGTAATGAGAGGAAAGACATTAAAAATTTCCCTTCTTTAATAAATTATTTGCTCATTGAGAAAGAGAGGCACACCAAAAAAGATACATAACGATACATAATAGTCAGCCAACATGGAATTAATTTTTTATGTTAGTACAAGTCAAAAACAATCCTTGTGGATTGTTAATCTTAATAATAGGAGGATGCCCTAGATAGGGAGCAATCTTTATTTAGTAGGGCGATAAATATATGAATTTAATAGTTAGAGGTGTTAATTACACTCCAAGTGAAGAGACAAAAGATTTTCTTAATAAGAAGATTCAAAAATTAGACTTCGCAAACGACTACATTCACGATTTAGAATTGGTTATGACTCGTTTAACTGCTGGCCAAGGTTATCATGTAGAATCTCATCTACATTTTGCTTGGGGCACCAGAAAAACTATCGGCACAGACTGTTATGAACTATACGATGGAATTCTTGCATCAATCGATAAGATTGCAAAAGTTGCTAGAAGAGAGAAAGGTAAAATTACTGATAATAAAGGTAAAGACTCTATCAACCAAGCAGAATTATATGAAGACGAAGATGAAGAAGAGAAGTAAATTCTCAACCATTTAGTATTATAATAATATATAAAAAAAGAGGGAAACTTGTTTCCCTCCTTTTTTTTAGTTACCTCTTATGTAAGTTGAATCAATATTGAGCTCTTTTCTATACTTTGTTACAGTACGACGAGCAATTGATACACCTTTTTCATTCAAGGCATTAGCAATCTTTTGATCACTAAGAGCCTTTGGACCTTCATGATTCTCAAGAATTTCTTTTATCATTTCCTTGATTGCTGCTTTAGATTTTGTTCCATCTGCTGAATCTATTGAAGATGAGAACATCTGTTTTATGTTTATTATTCCCCAATCTGTTTCCATCCACTTAAGATTTGCAAGACGAGATACTGTTGTTTCATGTACTCCCATCTCTTCAGCAACTTCTTTTTGAGTCAGCGGCTTGATGTATTTGAAGCCCTTGAAGAAGAACTCACTCTGTCTCTCAATAAGAATTGTGCCCAATTTGAACAAGTTTTTGTTTCTCATATCAATCTGGTCTATCAATTCCTTTGCAGCTTTTGTCTGCTCTCTTATATACTTTTTGGTCTCTTTATCAGAGATTTCCTTTCCAAGTTCTACAAAATCTTTTGAAATTGTTAGATCCGGTAAGTTATTTGAGCTTGTGTGGAATTCAATCTTTCCATCAATTATATGAATTGAAAGATCAGGGATTACATATTCTTCAAGTCCACTGTCATAAAGAGAGCCTGGAAATGGAGTGAGTGTTTTTAAAAATGACAGCAAATAATCGAGAGTTTCCTCATCAACATTGATTTCTTTTGCTACAATTTTTAATTTATTTGCTCTAACTTTTTCCAATTCTTCATCAATGAGCTTCTTAAAAGGAATATGATATTCCTCTTCAAGTCTGTTATATATAGCCTGAATATATATGGACTCTCTCCAATTATCGCAGCAGCAACCAACAGGTTCATACTGCTGAATCACTTTCTGCATGTGATAAATCAAAGATTGTTTTTCATCATGACTTAAATTGGTGTCCTTCAAAATAACATCGTTTTCTTTTGATAGAATTGAATCTAGAGGAATTCTGTTGAATCCATCTTTGTCTAGATTCGATACAAGCAGCTCACCAATCTCTTCTTCTTCTGGTGTCAACTTGTCTAGATGAAGGCGATTTGTTAAATGCGTCATCAAAGTTTCACTTTGAGACAGGGCATTTTCCATATATTGCTGTTTTCTATCTGATGCTTCATTGTCATAAACGCCATTTTGATCACTTCCATACTCTGAAGTATCTGAGTAATCATCCTCACGACGTTTGTTGGGTATCTTCTCCGTTATATTTTCCCAAGAGTTTTCCATTCCGTTAGGAATCTCTAATGCTGGATTTGACTCCACGGCATCCTTGATCTTCTCTTGAAGCTCATTCAAAGGAAGAGCCATCAATTCAAGACGTTGGAGCATTATTGGGGATAAACTTAATGTTTGTTTGGTGGAGAGAGTTAATGATAGTCCCATTTAGTTCTCCTCGAATGCAGAGCCAAAGTAGATGTCTTTGGCTATTTCATTTGCAAGTAGCTCTTCCTTTTTACCTGATACCAAAATTGTTCCCTCATTGATTATATGAGAGCATGTTGTTATTGATAATGTATCTCTTACATTATGATCAGTTAAAAGTACGCCAATACCTTTTGATGCCAATTCCTGTATGACAGTCTTGATATCAGATACGGCTTTTGGATCAATACCTGCAAAGGGTTCATCAAGCAAGAGAAAGTTGGGATTTGTAGCTAGAGCTCTAGCTATTTCTGTTCTTCTTCTTTCTCCACCTGATAGGGTGAATCCTGGTTGCTTTCTTAGGTTGAGAAGACCAAATTCTTCTAAAAGATAATCTCGTTTTTCAATTTTTTCTGATTTACTCAAGTTTGTCTGCTCTTCAAGAACAAGCATTATATTATCTTCAACAGAAAGCTTTCTAAAGATGGATGGTTCCTGTGGTAGATATGAAAGACCCAATCTGGCTCTTTCAAACATTGGAAGTTTTGTTATTATTTTTTCATCTAATTTTATATTTCCAGCATTGGATTTGATAAAACCAACAATCATGTAGAATGTAGTAGTTTTTCCAGCGCCATTGGGACCAAGCAGACCAATTACCTGTCCGCTTTCCATAGAGAAAGATATGCCTTTTACGACTCTTTTCTTACCATAATTTTTTTCAAGGTCCTGTATTTCAAGGATATGTTTCATATATTTTTTAAGGTAGAAAACCTTTCTCCTTTTCATTAGTTTTGAATGCATTATATCATGAAAGTGGCATCCTAACTACCGAGAATTGATGTAAAAGTGTGGTTTCTAGTTGTTTTTGATTGTGCCTTCAATTGAACCTTTGAGAGAGATTTCATTATTATTCATGTTGACACTTATAGCTTGAGCTTTGTAGTTATCTTCTTTCCAATCTACTGTGGAATTTCCGAGCATGACAAGAGAGCTATCTGATCTGTCGAAACGAAGAGTATCGCATGTGCATTTCATGACCTCATCATCAGCTATATGGAGAAGATTGATCTCTACACTTAAATCCATGATACCTTTATCGATGTTGTACTCCAATTGAAGAGCGGTAGCATGTAGATTGTTCTGGGTATCATCTATTTCAACACCACCAACAATGGATATTATATTTTTGGTTCTATCGAAGAATAGAGAAGTACATAAGATTGTGAGACCTTTTGATTCATCAACTATTACAACCTTACCGGTGCATTCAATTTTATCATAAGATTCTCCAAGTAAAGAAATTTTATTAGCAGTTAGAGAGAGAGAGTCAACTTCAACATGAGCTGGATTTTCAAGAGTGATCTCTTCAAGTCCTTCTTTCATTGAAATTTTTGTATATCCACCATTGAAGGAAATGTCTGAAGCAAAAATAGATGTTGATAACAGAATCAATAACAGAGTCAATTTAATCTTCTTCATTTATTATACCTTCCTCAATTGATGCAAGTTCAAAATCACGTGTTTCAAGATTGGCAGTGAAGCCTTTTCCAGCAATTGTATTGCCGTTGGACCATGTAACAACAACATCTTGATCGCCTGTATCAAGGATTGAAGTATCACTGTCCCAAGTAACTTCATCACTTACGATATTGAGTCCTTCTGTTTCAATATTCAAAGAAACATTTCCACTCAGTACAGCATCTTCATCATCTGTATCAATTGATATTGAATCACAAGTGCCAGAAACTTGAACAACACCCTCATCATCCCGTTGTTCAAATGAGATGATGTTGCCTGTTGCTTTTTCCTCTTTTTTATATATTTGAAGATCTTTTGCTTTTATAGTAAAAGGATTTCCATCTGGTCTACCAATAGTATAAGTTGCATCATAAAATGATAGATCAGGATGGATTGCAGGCTCTGGTCTCTCTTGGTTTTCTTCTAGAAATGAGCAACTGCTCATAACTACAGTCAAAGAAAGTACCACTGCAAATAGATATATATGTTTATTTAAACTTTTCATCTATTATTTTTCTATTTAAATGATAGGCTTTGCATCAATATCTTCATCATCAAAATATGATTCGCCTTCACTGTAAACATAATTAACAGATGGAGTATATTTAGATTTGGACTTTTTGAAATATACTGAAACTGCAAAGAAACCTACTACAACACCAATACATGAAATTAAAAATCTCAAACCGACACTTCCAACAGGAAATATCAAATAAAACACAGGGAAGAACAGAAGTGGAACCATCAATGTTATGAAAGTTGAACTTATTGTTTTTTTAGGTGGAAGGTAAAGTCTGGCTTTGTCTCCAACCTTGATTTCGTCAAATTTAGGATCAACATAAGCCTCAAATGATTTACCCTTTACATTACAAAACATACTACCGCTGCAGTTTTCACATGCAGTTGTTGGGCATGAAACATCTATCATGTTATCTTTATTCTTTTTTACGACCTCTACTGTTTCGTACATTTTATTTACCTTGTAGGATTCTCACATCCAATTCTTATACGTTTGATATCAATTGCTTTATTATCGTCACCGATCTCAACAATTGCTCCCTGCATCTCAAGTCCATTCCATGATTCTTTTGATCTTCTTGGAATTGCACTCATGATTTTTTCAATCTCATTTGCAGCATCAAACCCACCAACACTGATGGTGGAGCCAACCATTCCATTATCTGTAATGAAGGCCGTTCCCTTTTCTAATACTCTCTCATCACTTGTAAGTGATTTACAATGTGTTCCAATAACTGCACTTACTTTACCATCAAGCATATAAGCCATTGTGTTTTTCTCAGCAGTTGTTGAAGCATGAAATTGTAGAAGTATTATATCACAATTATCTTTTATACCTTCAATTATGCTATTAGCACTTAAAAAAGCATTTTGAAGGTGAGTTCTAGGGAAATCTGAATTACCAAGTAAATTTACTATAGCAATCTTCTTTCCCTTTACATCAGCATATCTGATTCCTTTCCCTGGGTTAGAAAGAGGGTAGTTTGCAGGACGAATAACAAAGTTGTTTTTATCAATAAAATCAACCATATCTATTTTGAAATAGATTTTTTCACCGCCAGTAATGTAATCAATACCCATCTTATGGATCATGATTGCATGATTTTTACCAATACCAAAACCATTGGTAACACCTTCACCGTTAGCTACTACTAAATCTATATTCTCTTTTTCTTTTACGGTTTTCAATAATTGTTTAACAACAGTTGTACCTGGTTTACCAACTATCTCACCTAGAAATAAAACTTTTATACTCATGTATTCAATTTATATTGCAAATAACTTTCAATCAAGTCAAATCTTGAGAAATATAGAATTTTTTATGATGTTTTATTTTAATTTAATTACAACAAATAATTGACATAGTCATAACAAAACTTTATAGTTTCTAACATCTACTGCCCAGGTGGCGAAATTGGTATACGCGCTAGGTTCAGGTCCTAGTGACCGCAAGGTTGTGCAAGTTCAAGTCTTGTTCTGGGCATTTCTTAACAAACGGTTGATACAATAATGCAGTTACTTTAATTTCTTATATATAAAGGAAATAGAAAGTAGCTACTTTCTTATGTAAAGGCAGTTTTCCTTATTTTTCAAGCCCCCCTAG
>JBFHKM010000032.1:0-22852 GCA_041595335.1 Sphaerochaetaceae bacterium | reverse complement strand
TCCATTGGGACCTTCAACAAGGCTCAATTTAGGAGACAGTCCCTCATTGTAGAGGATGTTCAAAGTGGCAGTGTGATCAAATATTGAATTGATGTTGCATAGCCCAACACTATCACCACTCTCATCCTTTATATAATAATACTGACTGTTCAATGGAACATCATCTTCATCAAATTCAAATGAAGTCAATTGAGATGTTGTGTAATCAATGCTCAAAGATCCATCATCTTCAAACAGTGAGTCGATGTCATATTTATATGCATCATATGTTTTTTTCTCGAACATCTGAAAAAGATTGTCTTTATTCTTGGCCTTCAATACCTCAACAGTAAAATCTAGCTTTTTATTGTTGTAGGAGGTAGAGAAATCAACAACAAGAGTGTTTTCTTCTTCATTGTAATCAACAACACCAACATCAATGTGCATGAAATCTGTTTTATCGCTGTCAATTACAATGTAAGAAGGAAGTGTTTGAGATAGAGCATCTCTGACTCCAATTTTTAATTCACCTTCAATAGATTTGGGAACATCAAATGAAAAATCAACAGATGTCGCAAAAATAGAAACAGGTATCATAAGGATAAGAAGTAAGATTGACTCTATCTTTCTCATTATTTTTGAGCTCCAATTTTTAAGATCTCAATTATAAGTCTGCAGGAATCTTCCATTGCAGGAAGAGCTGCCCATTCATTCAATGAATGGAAGTTGTGACCACCTGTGAAAAGATTTGGACAAGGAATTCCAGCATCATTGGCCATTCTAGCACCATCTGTACCACCACGAATGATTGCCTCAAACAGTGGCATACCTAGGTTCTTACCAGCTTCAAAAATGCTGCTTACAACTTTTGGATTCTTTTTAGAAACTTCAACCATGTTGTAGTATTGCTTTCTTATTTTGACGTCAACTTTTGCACCAGGATAGATAGCTTGTAAAGTCTCAGCTAAAGAGACCAAAGTTTTCTCTCTTCTTTCAAGCTCACCCAAATCGAAGTCTCTCATGAAGACACCCAATTCAGCTTTATCTAAAGAGCCTTTTATATCAAGTGGACAGTAAAAACCAAATCTACCATCAGTTGCCTCAGGGCTCTCTGCTTGTGGAAGACTTGAAATATATTTACCTGCAAGAGTCAAGGCGTTAACAAGGCGTCCTCTTGCATCTCCAGTGTGATATGATTTACCTGTGAATGTTATATCTGCGTGTGATGCATTGAAGCACTCTGTTTCAACTTCATATCTTGTACCACCATCTACAGTGTAGCAGTAATCACATTCAATATCATCATATGGGAATACATCCATTCCACATCCAGTCTCTTCATCACAGGTGAAGATGACTTCAATGTCGCCGTGTTTTATAGATGAATCATTCAAGATTATTTTAACTGCACTCATGATCTCACTGACACCAGCTTTATCATCTGCTCCAAGTAAAGTTGTTCCATCAGATGTGATGATTGTCTCACCTTTATATTGCTCTAGTTGAGGATTCTCTTCAGCTTTGATAACCAAACCACTTTTAAGTTTGATATCACCACCATCATATGAATCTATTACCTGAGGTTTGACACCATTTCCTTTTACAGCATCAGCTGTATCTACATGAGCCATCAGGCCAATGCAAGGAGCACCTTCAACATTTCCATCAATATGAGCAATTAAAATTCCAGTATCAGTTACTTTGATTCTAGATACTCCCATTTCAATCAGTTCTTTTTCAAGCATCTTGATTAAATCAATTTGGATAATTGTTGATGGATGATTTTCCATGACTTTGTTTGGGTTACTTTGGGTATCCACCTGTGTGTATCTTAAAAATCTCTGTTTGATATCTTCTTGTAATTCTTTATTTGCCATTTTTTACTTTTTAAGCCAAAGCTTAAGACTCCTTGAAAAATAAATTTTTTGAGATAAAATCTCTTCCCTATTATTTCACAAAAGGAGTCTACCACACAAGTCTAAACACTAAAATTATATTTCTTAAGCATAGGTTTGACCATGTCTATGACCTTGTAAAGTGAGAAAACACATATCATGATGCCAGTTACAACAGGAGATCTCTCCATGGTCTTTCCAACTGTTATCATGCTGGCAGCCATTGCATAACTTACCTGTGGTTCTGTAGATACCTCTTCCACCCAGTCTTCAAAAGCTTCATCACTGTCACCACCATACTTGTAGTACTGATAAAGAGACATCAATGAGCAGGATAGAACTCCAGTGGCAACAGATACAGCAGCTGCTGCTGATATCTTACCCCAGAACATTGTCTTTGGAAGACAGGCATAAACAACACCTGCAACAAACAGAACAACGGAGCGAGTCACAAGCTTTCTCAGATCCTTTTGGAAAGCAATCTGCTGACTTGGAGGAACAGCTCTTCCTAAATCTTCAAATTCCATGTAGATTGCTTTTTTTGTCTCCTCGATTCTTTCATCAAGATTTGCAGCTTCTTCAGCACTCATGAACTGCTTTGATTGCTCCACATACTCATCAAGATTGTCCTCGCTGTTATATACAGTGTCATAGGAAAATTCTAAGTAATCATGTCCTCTCTCTTCTTCAAGAATTCCATCAACTACATCAGAGCCAGTGATATCTTCCATATCAATGCCTCTTTTCTCCATATCTTCATCTTCATTAATATATGGACCCACAACATCAAGTTGCTCATCTACTATTTTGGCAACACTGCTTTTTAGTTCCTTCTCATCAACTTTTGGTTTGATGCTCTGCTGAAATGCCATCGAGCAACCACTTAAAGATATGATAAGCAGCATGACAGTGAATGTCTCAAAAACCGATAATGCTTTTGTCTTTTTCATCTTTTGACTCCTTTCTTTGATTTATATAATTGAATTTGATCAATAATTTTTAATTTCAAATATTCTGTAGCTCACAATGAACTGGAGTCTTATGGTTGGATATCCTCCAAGACTTTCTTTTAATTGATTGATTGTTACATCGTAAACTCCGTTGGGATTGATAAAGATAATTGCAGGTTCTATTTGAATTTTTTTGACACCAAAGGTATACCCAAGTCCCATTTGATTGAGATAGTTGAGTCGTGTGCTTGGTGCATCAGAACCGAATACATATGAGATATCAAACATTGAAAAGGAAAAGAACAGTCCATTCTCAAATGGACGATAATTCAGATTTAGGGCAGCACCCAATGATGTTGCATCCTTATTTTTTTCTGTTGGAATTACATAATTTACAGGAATTGAGAATTCAAGTCCTGGAGCAACACTCATTTTTGTTTCAATTTGGTTGTAAACAGTCTTGTTAAGAAGTGGATCTAGATAACCCAAATCAAGTCCGAAATATATTGATGAAACATCATCATCACAAAATGCGCTTGATGAAATTAATAAGATTAAAAATACTGCAATGATTTTTTTCATTCTCTTGTCTCCTACAAAAACAGTAAGAGCGAAAAGCAGAAAATGAAATAGCAATTATAGACTAGTCAAAAAGAGGTAGATTCACTCAGTCATTGTCAAATTCAAGGCCCAAATTGCTGATGAGTTCATTTTTATCCTCATCTTTTTTGATTCTTGATTCAAATTCAATATCACCATGATCTGATGTGCTGATTACAAAACCATTTCTTTTTGATTTAACTTTTTGGAAAACAAGACTTTCAATTTGGTCCAGGTCCTCGCTCCATTTGATCTGAGCACCTTTCTTTCCAGGTGAATAGAGCATCAACATACCATTGTAAGATACAAGACGACCGTGAACAAAGGCATCCTCTACTTTTTCAGGTAGCATTGCAACATTTGTTGAATAGAAATCATCAGTCTTAAGAACTTTTGCAATTTTCTTTTTGCTCACAAAGAATTCAAAATATACATAAAGTCCTGCAGATAAAACAAGAACAACAGCCGTCAACCAATAATAAAGCAGACCTATTGTAGCTCTTGGTACCAATACAATAACAAATGCAGAAACAATCATCAGAATTCTTAAAATAACTTTCATCCAAAATCTCCTAAAACGTGAAATCAAGATACCACAAATTAAAAAAATACTCCACATGAGATGTTTTTCAATAAAAGACTGATGCAAATTTAATAAATTTTACGTGATATTCTTTGGAGGTTCTCATGAAAAAGAAAACATACATAATAACGATGCTATTGTTCATAGCATTATCATCGCTTTTCATCAGCTGTGATGAAAGCAATCCAACAAGTACAGTTGAGCTATCTATTGCACTGCCAGAAGGTAGCAATGGAGAGAAGACCATTCTTCCAAATGGGGTATCATTGGATATTGCATCCTATGAAATCACAGCATTTGGTCCAAGTGAAGAATACAACAAGAAAACCAGAGTCATAACAAACTCAAAATGTGTTTATGAAAATCTAGATTTAGGACAGTGGACATTCTTCGTAACTGCCTACAACGAAGAGAAGACACCAATTGTAACAGGAGATTGTACAGTAGAGCTTACAGCTCTTCCTGCTTCAGTAAATGTTGATCTCGATAAATTCATGGGCAAAGGAGGTCTATGTGTGAACTTCACCTGGGATTCTGAAGTTGTCAAAGACCCTGATTTAGAACTTGAATTGAAATACACTGACGGGAGGACAGAAAAAGTGAGTCCAACTACAGTTGAGTACAGCAGGGGCCAAGCTTCAATTGAAATAAACAAGCAGAAGGCAGGCTCCTACACCCTCATAGCTCAACTGCATGATGGAAACACCAATATAGCCGGTTGTGTCGAGGCGATAAGAATTCTGTGTGGAAAAGTGAGTGAGAAAACAATTCATTTGAATATATCAGACACCTCAACAGTGTCTGAAAAAAAAAATTCTCCCCTTGTAATTAACAACACAACAGGACAACCTATATCCTGCATAATTACAAATGTTAAAAGCAAGATTCCTTTAAATTCAACAGTTAGACCTGTTTTAATATCTAAAGATGGCTCTCCTTTAACTGATTATGATCTAACTTGGTATCTAGATGGTACACTGCTGGGTTCAGGAAACAACTGCTCGTTGAAGCCTGATCTTGGTAAGCATCGTCTTGATGTCGTTGTTGAAAATAAGAGCATTCAAGGAACAAGAAGCTCCTGCAACTTTTTGTTCGAGGTCACCAGCAACACCCCATTATATGTACCAACTCTTGTGAGCACCATTGAGAGTGGAACTGATGGAATAAACATTGGAAGAGACATGAAAATAGAGTTCCTTCCTGATGGTAAATTTCTTCTCTACTGTGGCGAGCTTGAAACACTTCAGATATGCAGAGTTGTGAACAACAGCATTGAAGTGCTGAAGACATACAAGAGCTCATCTCGTATGCCTCTCATGCGAGTCAATGATATTGCAGTATCTGCAAAGAACAACAAGGTATTCATAACTGAAAGTGCTACAAACTCACTTACTGCCTACGATTACAGCTACAATCAGCTCACAAATCTTTACAGAAGTGATACTTACAACAATGCAGCAACTAAGATGGGAAACATCTCAGTCAGAGCATATGATATCTTTGTTGATGATCCAACATCAAATGCCTTCAGACAGTATCTCTTGAATCCACAGACAGATGAGGAGAAGCAAGATTTTGCAGTATCTTATGCATACAACTCCAAATATGGTAACTTTCTTTGCAACACCACAAGCATAAGTCCGGATCTCTGCAGTGTTCTTAGAACTTCAACAAATGGACTCACATCCTTTGCAAATATTGTTAGAGAGGTTGAAGATTTGAGTGTCATTCCATATGCAATACCAGGTCCAACATTCGCAATGAATGAAAAGATCAATGGAGCAGCTCTATCTTACAACAGATTCATAATCAGCTCAAAGAACAAGCTCTCTTCCTATGCAGTTCCAAATGAGAACACAACAAGCTATGTACTCAAGAAAGAATTTAAAGGTGGTAGTAATGAAATCAAGAGCTTTGAAAGTGTTGAGGATTTTGCATTCTATACAAACATATCAAAAATTGATGCCTCAAATATTGTAGATAAGATGTATGCTCTCACAAGAAACTCAAACTCTGTAATGACATTCGAGATAAATGAAGGTGATTATGAAATGAAGATGATTGGTTCAGTAGACCTAGGTGATTTCATACCATCATCATTTGCACTGTCTCCAAATAAGGAGAACATGATTGTTGTTGGAGAGAATGATCATGCATTGAAACTTCTTAAGATCAGAACAAATTAATCTTTGATGGTTAAAAAAGAACAAACTTCCAAGATTAATTTCAAGGAAGTTTGTTCTTTTGCTTCAGTACTTTTTTTATTTTAAACTGAACATATTTATAAGAAGCTGAGAGCTCATCATCTCTGAATCCTTCATTGATGAGATGGTCTCTGCAAATTCTTGGAAATCAGCAACACTATCAAGCATCATGAGTCTTACAAAAGACTCATCTTCTTCATTGCAGAAGAATTTAACTTTCGCTTGGTTCTCTTCCTCACGGAGGATATCAAGTTGAATGATCACATCCTCTTTTCTTATCTGATAAGAAGCTACTTTGCTTGTATCAAGATTTGATACAAAGAATCCTTCTTGAACAAAACCATCCATTACAGAGTCACAGATGAACTGTGCAGTACGCAATGATGGGAAATCCAATTCGATTGTAACTTGGTTTTCGTTCTGTTTGAGATTCAACTTCTTCTTGTATCCACTGCCCGGAGCTTTGAAAGCTGCAACAAGCATTGGTGGAGCTGCAACTGATGCAACCAACATTGTCATTACGGCAACACCGAATAATTCATGATTGATTGCTCCTGATGCAAGACCAATTCCTGCAACAATCAATGTGACCTCACCACGAGGTAGCATACCAGAACCAATTCTGAAGGCACCTCTTGCATTGAATCCAACAAATAAAGCTGGAAGGCCACAACCAACAAGCTTTCCAACGAATGCTATAACCGCAAATATAAGAGCAAATCCAAGTACAGATTTCAATGCACTGAAGTTAACCATCATACCCATGACTGCAAAGAATACAGGAACAAAGAACTCACTTACTGATTCAATTCTTGCACTGAGTGCATGAGCTACATCTGTCTGACTCAAAGAGAGTCCTGTGATGTAAGCACCGATGATCATTGCAAGACCAGCCATCTCTGAAAGACCTGCAAGTACCAGAGCAATACCAAAAGCAACTTCTGTTATCAGAGGTAATTGACCAAGTCTCTTCATGTTTTTTGTGAAATGAGGAGCCAATATGATACCCAGTACCATACATATTGCCCAGAAAGCAATTGCTTTGAATGCAACATTACCAATCATGCCCCAATCAATTGCTCCACCTTCAAGTTGTACTGATGAAATACCAACAACAACAGATAGAAGTACAATAGATATAACATCATCAAGTACAGCCGCAGCCATGATTGTAACACCTTCAGGAGTTGCAATCTTCTTGCTCTCACCCAATATTCTGGCGGTAATACCGATAGAAGTTGCAGTACAGACAGTTCCTAGGAAAAGAGCTGAGGGATCCATGAGAGAACTCACTTCAGGTCTCAAAAGAACTGTGATACCAGCACCCAGGAAGAAGGAAACTATAACACCACTCAAACCAATAACAGTGGCCTTACCACTGAATTTTATGAATGTAGGTAGATCAGTTTCCAATCCAGAATCAAACAACAGGAATATAGAGCCCAGTGTTGAAATTCCATAAAGTGCCGGTGACACTGGAACTGTGGAGTTCAGCGGAAGAGGAAACAAAGGACCAAAACTTCCAAGGGCAAGTCCACCCAATAAGTAGGGTCCTATTATCATTCCTGCAACCAACTCTCCCAATACTTTTGGTTGTTTTAAATATTTTGCAAATACGTAACCAATGAATTTTGTGGCTATTAAAATAAAGCCCAACTGCAACATCAAAACCATCATCTCTTCAGACATTTAGTTCTCTCCTTTTGTTTTTTAAAAACTAAATACCGAATACTGATAAAACCTGTTTTGTACTGGTAGCCTCAAGAATCTTAGTTCTGGATTCTTCTGTTCTTATAATTCTGCTGATCTCTGCTAAGAACTGTACATGGGGACCTATATGATCACTTGGTGAGAGTGTCAAAATGAAGATATTGCTTGGTTCACCATCCAAAGAGCTGAAATCAACTCCATCTTTCTTAACACCAATACAAGCTACAAGGTTATCTACAGCTTTTGTTTTAGCATGTGGAATAGCCACTCCCTGCTGAATACCTGTAGACATCTGATTCTCTCTTTCCATAATATTATTGAAAGCCAATTCTTTGTCTTTTAACTTGCCGTTATCAACTAGAATCTGTAATAGCTCCTGAATAATTTCTTCTTTATTAGTTCCTTTTAAATCAATAGCAACTAATTCTTCACTAAGAACATTTTTCAATTTCATAAGTCTTCCTCTAATTGTGCTTTTATTTTCACACTAGATTGTTTATTTTTTACTGTTTATAAGTATTGGCTAATAATAACATTATGAGGTGCTCTTGGTAAAGTAATAAAAATTTCTAAAACAGATTAAACGCTTTTAAAAAAGAATAGAAAAGCAAAAATTACACAAACGAAAAACAAAATGTAGAGAAAAAGAAATCCCAGTTATTATAGTTTTACCTATCCTAACTGGGATTGAATTGGACTGTATTTATTTATGCTTTATAAATGGGTCTCTTTTCGTAAGTTGTGTGCAACAACTTATGAGCTTTATGAGATAGAGGTTCTTCAAGATAATCACCATAAATCTTTTGGATATAAGGATTTTCATGTGATTTTCTCAATGCACTGTGCTCATCATCTTCATATAGGCCTTCAATACGCTGTGAGCGGGTTTCATCGGTTGTTCCATAAGGTTGACCACCACCTGCAATACAACCACCACGACATGCCATAACTTCTATGAAATCATAAGGAGCAGGTTTTCCAGCTCTCTTTGCTTCTAGAACTTCTTCACATATTGGCTTTGCATTAGCAAGTCCATGTACAAGAGCAACTCTAACTTTTGTGCCCTTTATATCAACTTCACCCTTACGGATACTTTCCATACCTCTAACAGCATTTATCTCAACCTTATCAAGTTCTTCACCTGTTACAAGATGATATGCAGTTCTAACAGCAGCTTCCATAACACCACCTGTGACACCGAAAATAGTACCAGCACCAGTGTATTCTCCAATTGGATTATCTGCTTCTTCATCATGCATCTCTCTCAAATCAATACCTTGAGATCTCATCAATCTACCAAGCTCTCTTGTTGTCAGAACCAAATCAACATCATCATAGCCTGAGCTCTTCATGTTATCATCTCTGCCCCTTTCGAACTTTTTAGCAGTACATGGCATGATTGCTACACTGTAGATATCTTTAGGATCTATCTTAGAAGCCTGGGCATAATAAGTTTTTGTGATTGCACCTTGCATCATCATAGGAGATTTTGCAGAGGATAAATTCTCATTTAACTCAGGATAATATTTCTCACAGTAATCAACCCATGAAGGACAGCAAGAAGTGAACTGAGGAAGCACTGAACCTTCTGTTGTCAATCTCTTAACAAATTCAGATCCCTCTTCCATGATTGTTAGATCAGCTCCGAAGTTTGTATCAAATACTGTATCACAACCAAGAGCTCTCAATGATGCATATAACTTACCAGTTGAAACTGTTCCTGCAGGTAAGTCAAATTCCTCACTGATACCAACACGAGTAGCTGGAGCCATCTGTACAACAACATGCTTGCTTGGATCTGCAACTGCCATTCTGAATTCATCAGTTTGGTCTTTTTCATGAATTGCACCTACAGGACAATGAACAACACACTGACCACATTTAACACATGGAGAATCATTCAATCTGAGACTTGCAGCAGGACTCATTGTAGTTTTATCACCACGACCTATAAATTCAAGAGCATATACGCCCTGCAATTCCTGACAGACCTGTACACATCGACCACATTTAATACATTTTGCAGGATCAAGTACGATTGATGGAGTTGAATCATCAACAGGAGCATCTGATACATTTGGAGCATATGGAATCTCTCTGATTCCAAATTCTGCTGCAAGAGTCTGAAGCTCACAGTTACCATTTCTTATACATACAAGACATGAAGCTGGATGAGTGCTCAATGTCATTTCCAATATTGTTTTTCTAACTTGGAACAATTCAGCATCGTTGGTAATCACGCTCATACCTTCGCTTGCTGGAGTTGAACACGCACGAATTATTTTCTTATTACCCTCTTGCTTGCATATGCACATACCACATGAAGCAAATGGAGTTAAATCAGGATGATAACAAAGAGTTGGTATTTTTACACCAACACTTTTAGCAGCATTGAGTACTGTTGTTCCTTCTTCGACTTCTGCAGGGATTCCGTTTATTTTTAAATTAATCATTTATTCCTCCAAACTAGTGAATTGAAATAGCGCCAAACTTACATGTTTGAATACAAGCGCCGCATTTAATACATACAGTTGTATCAATAACATGAGGTTTCTTTACTTCGCCGCTAATTGCACCAACTGGGCACTTACGTGCACAAGCTGTACATCCAACACACTTTTCAGGATCAATTGTATATGTAATTAATTTTTTACATTTACCTGCTGGACATTTCTTATCAACAATGTGAGCCATGAATTCATCTTCAAACCATTTCAATGAAGAGATGAGTGGATTAGGTGCAGTTTGACCTAAGGCACATAATGATCCACGCTGCATTGCATGAGCTACATCTTTCATCTTCTTGATGTCATCTAAATCGCCATTACCATTGGTTATCTTTTCAAGGATGTTCAATAAAGTACGTCCACCGATTCTACAAGGTGCACATTTACCACAAGCTTCATCTACGGAGAAGTTCAAGTAGAATTTTGCAACATCAACCATACAGTCATCTTCATTCATAACAATCATTGAACCAGATCCCATCATGGAACCGATTGATTGCAAACGACCAAAGTCGATTGGAGTATCAAGATTTTCTGCACTGATCATACCGCCGGAAGGTCCGCCTGTTTGAACAGCTTTGAATTTTTTACCACCGGTGATACCACCACCAATATCATAAACAATCTCTCTCAATGTTGTTCCCATTGGAACTTCAACAAGGCCAGAGTTTTTGATCTTACCTGTTAGAGCAAAAACTTTTGTTCCAGGGCTATCTTCTGTACCTATTTTATGGAACCATTCTCCACCACGAGTTAGAATTACTGGAATATTTGCCCATGTCTCTACATTGTTAAGACATGTTGGTTTTTGCCATAGTCCTTTGACTGCAGGGAAAGGAGGTCTTGGTTGAGGCATACCTCTGTGACCTTCAAGAGATTGAATCAATGCTGTTTCTTCACCACAAACGAATGCACCAGCACCATAACGTAATTCAATATCAAAATCAAAACCAGAACCAAGGATATCTTTACCAAGTAGACCATATTCATGTGCCTGTTTGATAGCAATTTCCAATCTATGAATAGCCAATGGATATTCTGCTCTGATATAGATGAAACCTTTATTTGCTCCAATTGTGTGACCACAAATTGTCATACCTTCAAGAATTGAATGAGGATCACCTTCTAGAGTGGAACGATCCATGTATGCTCCAGGATCGCCTTCATCAGCATTACATGCAACATACTTAACATCATTTTGTGCCATTTTGGTGAAATTCCATTTCATCCAAGTTGGGAAACCAGCACCACCACGACCACGAAGTCCAGCTGTTTTCAATTCATTGATAACATCTTCTGGAGTCAAATCGAACAGTACTTTTTCCAATGCTTCATAACCATCTCTTGCAATATATTCATCAATGTTTTCAGGATTGATGAATCCACAGTTACGAAGAACAATTCTATATTGCTTTTTGTAGAAGTTGATGTCCTCTACCTGGCCAGCTTTTTGTTTTGCAGTTTCTTTATTATAAAGAAGTCTCTCAACCTGACGACCTTTGATGATGTGCTCACTGATCAATTCTTTAGCGTCGCTAGGTTTGACCTGTACGTAAAAAGAATCTTCAGGAAGAATCTTAACAATCGGGCCCTGTTCACAGAAACCGAAACAACCTGTCTTTACAACCTGTACTTCATCTGCTACACCCTGTGCTTTAGCTTCTGCGATTAAATTTTTATAGATATCGTCGCTGTGACTGGATTCACATCCAGAACCACCACAGACCAATATGTAGTTTCTAATAGCCATTACTTGTCTCCTACTATGTCAGATGCGGGACGATCAATTACATGATCATTTACCAATTTTTTGTTGATGATGTGATCTTCAACAATCTTCTCTACAGTAGCTTTATCAACATTACCGTAAATAATATTTGGCATGTTAGGCATTATTACTTCTAAAGTAGGTTCTACAGAACACAATCCCATGCAACCTGTTTGAGTAACAGAGATATTTGTGATGCCTCTTTTTTCAAATTGATCCAAGAATTCATCAAGCACAACTTTAGCACCGGCTGCGATACCACATGTACCCATACCAATAATAATTTGTCCTTCTTTTCCTTCTGTGGCTCTTCTTTTGATATCATCTTGTTTTGATTCTCTGAGTTTCCTCAGTTGATCAAGTGTCATTTTTGCCATTTCATTCTCCTTTTGTAAGTCTAAAAAATAAGTTGTCTCTTTACATAATAGTCTTTCAAACTATCTTCTTGGTTTCTAAGGAAGTCACGCAGCAGTATCAAATTTGATGCATTCTCTATATTTCCGAGTACTTCTATAAGTTCATCTTTATTTACAGTATAAGATGAAGTGCCTTTAACTGTATTAATCTCACGCTCACATTCAAACCATTTAGCTTGAGGGTTGCTTATTAAAGCCAATAAAGTACCTGGGATATCTCCTATTGGAGGTGTATCCACATTGCATAAATCGAAAGAACTATGTACCTCTGTACCTTTTCCTACTGTGGATGTTATTCCAAATCTACTGTTTGTTTCCTTTGTAGCTTGAGCTAAAAAAGGAATTCCGAGTCCAACTTTTCTTTTACTATGTTTGATTCCGTCTGTATAATAAGGGTCCAAAACCATAGTCAATTCATCCTGATCCATCCCCTTACCATCATCTCTTATTGAAAATCTAAAATATCTATCGACCTCACTGATTTTAAGCCAAACGTGATTGCTGTTTGCTTCAAATGCGTTTTGAGTGATGTCTAATATGTAATCAGTTAAATATCTATGCATTATTCCCCAGCTTATTGAGCAGAAACACCGGCAAGAATGCCAGCAACTTTTTTCTTGGTGACCTTACCAAATACCTCACCACCAACTGTCATAACTGGTGCCAAACCACAGCAACCAATACAACGAACAGCTTCAAGTGAATATCTACCATCAGGGGTGACCTCACCGATTCCTATTCCCAGTTGATTCTGAATCTCATCTACCAATGTCTCACCACCTTTCAAATAACAAGCTGTACCTAGACATACTTGAATATTTATGTCTCCAGGTTTTGTTAATTTGAAGAAATGGTAGAATGTTAAAACACCCCAAATCTTTGCAAAAGGAACATCTATCATTTCTGATACTTGCTCTGCTGCCTCTCTTGAAACATATCCAAATTCACCCTGTACTTTGTGCAATACCATGATTACATTACCTGGTCTTTCTTTCCATTCTTTAATGTATTCCATCAATTCTGGTGAAAAATTCTCTTTATTCTCAGACATGTACCCTCCTAATAATTTATAACTAATAATTCTCACTTGTTTTGTGTAAATGATTCTTCATAAATTTATCATACAAGCAATGGTTTGTATAGTTATTTCTTAAGGCAATTAACTGCATTTTAAGTTTTTTTTCTGGTATTTTTTAGCTATATATTGACCAAAATAAACGTTTAATATAATCTTATTCACATTAAAGGAATGCTAATAATGAATAAAGAACAACTAACTCGTGTTACTAACTACTACAGAGCTTTGATAAAACTACGAGCTATCGGTTTAGAAAAAGTTTTCGCACATAACCTCAGTGATGCCGCTGGAGTGACTGCAACCATCGTAAGAAAGGATTTTTCCCAACTTTCCATAAAAGGACAGAAAAGAGGTGGTTATCAAATCGTTGAATTGATTGATTCTCTCTCCACTATATTGGGCAAAGGAGATGAGCAAAATGCAGTTATTGTGGGTTGTGGAAGAATAGGACTTGCTCTCATGCACTACTCTGGATTCGAAAATGATGGAATAAATATTGTTGCTGGTTTCGATAATGATCCAAAGGTTTATTCCGATCCATCTCAGCCTGTACCAATCTATCCAATTTCAAGACTTGAAGAATTATGCGAGACTCTCAATGCAAAAGTTGCAATTATAACAGTTCCAGAATCATCTGCTGCCGATACATATAAAAAGGTGTTGGATGCAGGAATTGCAGGAGCTTTGAATTTCTCTCCAATAACCATGAAGCCACAGGAAATGGAAGATGGTCAGATATCAATTGTCCATAACATAAATGTAAGTCTATCTCTTGAGCAAATTTTTTATGAATTGAAGTTCCCTGCAAAAAATAAGAACAATGCAAGAGTTGAAACAATTGTTGAATCTTAGACAACTGTTCTCGTTATATATATAGTGGTGACTGGTCTTTATGACCTATCATCACTTTTTTTATTTCAATGTCATCACGACTGGCAGATGATCACTTATTCCACAGAGCCCCTTTATCTCCCATCGATATGGAATACCACTGCTTGTAAGAAGCTTGCTGTTATTCACAACATCAAAAGAATCAAATTCAAGTCCCATGTGATCGAAGAGACTTTGATTTCCCATTATCTCATCTATGCAGCTCCAATTACCATCATAAAAGTATGTTCCTTTCATTGATTTGATAACACTGTTATCTAAAAGTGGAGAGTACATCATATTTGTATATATGCATTCTTTATCGTCACTGATACCAAGAGAACCTCTCTTGGTGTAGAGGTAATAGTTTTTATCATCACTCAAGGTCAGTGCAGTCAATTCATCTGTATAATCTGTTGGATCCTCATTGAAATCGCCAACCATAACAACCATATGATCATCGTTTGCCTCCAATTGAGATTTTAAAGTTTTAGATAGGTTGATTCTATCTTTCTCTGTGGCAACCTCGCCTCCATACTTACTTTTTGCATGAATCTCAAAGAAACTGACACACTCCCCTTCTATATCGAAATCTACCTGAAGAACAGGTCTGTTATCTATAACACCATGCACCTTTATATCACTCGGTCTATCTTTAGATATGAATCCAAGTGATATTGCAGAGCCCTCATTTTTTATGGAGCCATAGTATCTGTAGCCCTTTCTTACAAGATATTTATCAAGAAGGTCCTTAAGAACTCCAGAATGCTCGACCTCCTGAAGAAATACCACATCAGGATCTTCATCCTTGATTATGATGGATGCCATCTTCAATCGTCTAAGATATGCTACCTCATCCCATCCTTCAGACGGTGTGTATTCTGAGTATTCATCTCCATCAAGCTTGTCATCCATGAGGTTCTGAACATTCCAGCTCATTATTTTGAATCCTACATCTGGATTTTTGACATCCGCATTGCATCCACTTAGAATCAGAACCAGCAGTAAAATTATAAAAAACATAATGCCTCCATCAATATTTAAAAAAAAATATCAATTTTGCATCAAAAAAAAGCAACCTAAATTAATAGATTGCCTTCTCTCTTATAAAGTGTGATTCTTAAAGATCTTTTCTGTTCTCTACGATTCGATCAATCAAACCATATTCTTTTGCTTGTTCACTGAACAACCAATGATCTCTTTCTGTATCTTTTTTAACTTCTTCAACACTCTTACCTGTTGCAACAGCGATAGCAGTATCGAGTTTGACTCTCAACTGTTCAATCTGTTTTGAATAGATCTCAATATCAGATGCAACACCCTTCATACCACTCATTGGCTGGTGAATAAGATAAGTTGAATTAGGTAGACCAATTCTTCTTTCTTTAGGTACAGCAATCAAAACAAGAGATGCAGCTGAAGCTACAAGTCCTGCGCCAATCATTACAACTGGACATGAGATAAATCTAACCATATCGTATATTGCATAACCTGCATCAACATCACCACCTGGGCTGTTGATGAAGATCTTTATTTCTTTTTCACTATCATCTTGTTCTAGAATCAATAACTGAGTTATGATTTTCTCAGCGCTTTCTTTGTTAATTTCTCCACTTAGCATTACACTACGAGTTTTTAATAGTTTATCGCCCATTGCTGGGTTTGTTGATTCTTCTTTTTTTGCTTCTTTATCTTCTAATCTCATAAAATTTCTCCTAAGTTGGATTCAAACTTACTTTAGTGAGTATAATAAAATATACTGTAAAAGGAAAGTATAAAAAATGGTTTTTACAATCAATAGATACTTTTATATAAAACAGGTATGTATTTAACTATTCATAATTAACTTCTTTCTGTTATAGTGTAATCGATTTTAGGAGATAACGATGAAATGTGGAACAGTAGCCATTATAGGCAGACCATCTAGTGGAAAAAGTACAATGGTGAACACCATTGTTGAAATGCCTGTATCAATTACAGCAAGAACACCTCAAACAACAAGAAATGCTATTCGAGGAATTTATACAGATCAAAGAGGACAGTTAATCTTTACTGATACTCCAGGTTACCACTTAAATGATCAAACTTTAAATTTACGATTGCAGACCATTGCAGTTGAATCATTGAAAGAGACAGATATGATTTTGTACATGGTGGATGCAACAAGAGCTCCTGGTAAGGAAGAACTTGCAATCGTTGAGATAGTAAAAAAAACGAGAAGACCAATTGTTGTTTGTTTGAACAAATGTGATTTAGCTCGTAAAGACAAAATAGAAGAATCTCGTTACTTCATTGCAGAGAACATTCCAGATGCAACAGTGCTTGAGGCTTCTGCTAAAAAAGATGATGGAATAGATGAAATACTGATCAAGCTTTTCAGTTTGGCACCAGAAGGTGAGATGCTATATCCAGCAGATTCCTATACTGACCAACCTGTTGAATTCAGAATCAGTGAGATCATCAGAGGAAAAACAATTGCTCTTGTATCCCAAGAACTACCTCATGCTATTTATGTTGAAGTAAGTGATCTTGAACAGAGACCAGAGGACAATGAAATTTGGATAAGAGCTTTCATAATTGTTGAAAGGGAATCTCAGAAAGGTATAATCGTTGGTAAAGGTGGAGCCAATATCAAAAAGATCAGAGTTTCATCATTCAAAGAGATAAAACCGATTTTCCCAGATAAGAAACTTCAACTTGATTTGAGAGTTAAGGCTCAACCAAAATGGAGAAAGAACTCATTTGTACTCGATAAATTATTGAATTAAATTTGAGGCAAAAAAAAAGGAGAGTATATTTAAAATACTCTCTTTTTTTATGCCCTTAAATGAAGTTAGTTCTTACCTTTCTCTCCTGCTTTGGCTTTTCAAGTTTGGCAAGAGTGAAAGATGTGATCATGTAAGCCATATTTCGAGCTAGAGTTCTCATGATCTGAAGTCCCTCCAAATCTTGTCTTGCTTCATCGGCAGTAAGTCCATGAAGCATTGGCCAATAAGAAGATGATACTATTGGCATCTGAAAATAACTGAAGTACTTATTTATCTGATCAAGTGTTGTTACAGTTCCAGCTCTTCTAGCACTCGTAACAGCTGCGGCAGGCATCATTATTAATTTCTCTTTGTTGATTGCTGCAAAAAGATTCGTCAAAAACATACTCAATATACCATTGGGAGCTGCATAATATACTGGAGAGCCCACAATCAAACCATCTGCTTCCTCTATTAAAGTCGCAACATGTCTGATAAACAGAGGATCATTTGCCTTATCAGAATTACCAACATGAATTATTTGGGTTTGAATTCCATTCTCTTCCAATGTTTTTGCACATTCAGATAATGCAACAAATGTACATTGTTTTTCTCTGGAACTCCCATTTATCAATATTACTTTCATTTCATTATTATCCTTTTATGAACAGAAAGGACGGTAAAACCGTCCTATCTTTTCAATATATTTATTGATTTGTCTGTTTATTAATATCTGTTTAAAATAGGAAGAATTTTATCCTTACCACAGGTCTCAATAAACTGAGCTAGTTTAGGTCCTTTTTCTTTACCAATCAAAGCTCTGTAAACAACTTTGAAGAAATCACCTGTTTCAAGTTCAATATCAGTTGCACATGAATACATATCATTTCCAAATTCTTTAGCATTTTCATATGTTTCAATTTTTGAAACTTTTTCTGCCAATGCTTTGATTGCTGTTCTTTCTTGATCTGTTACTTCCACTACAGGAGTATCTTCAGTTGCAAGAGCAAATCTGAAATCTTCTGGTGAGAAAGTTGTGATCCAGTTCCAAGCACATACACATCTCTGCTTCAATCTTTCAATCTGTGATTCTTCGATATCATCAAGTGTTGCAATAACAGCTTCGACATCACCACCATGAATTTGAAGTAAGTTACATAGATGACGGAATGGAATTTGATAGCTAGGAGTTGTAGGAATATCCTTTACCTGGCTCAATTCATATATACGAGATTCTTTAGCTTTCTTCTTATCATTAGCGCTCTGAAGACCGAAGTAAATTCTTTCACACTTATCATAATCTTCATAGATCTTCAAAACATCAAGATCGAATGAGATTGCAAATTCTGTGTTAGGACGTGTTCCAACGAACATATAACGACAGAGTTCTGGAGTGTAAACTTCAAGAACATCATAAAGGCTGATTACTTCACCTGAAGAACTTGAGATCTTACCACCACGACCTTTGATTGAAATAAAGTCATACTGGAATGATACTGGAGCTTTTCCTCCAAATACCTCTACAATTCTCTTACTTGTATCAAAAGATCCACCTTCACTGTGGTGATCCTTACCAGCTGGTTCAAAATCTACACCTTCACGGCTCCATCTCATTGGCCAGTCAATTCTCCAAGGAAGTTTTGCATATGGTGTATTTCTTAAATCAATTGTCTCTTCTTGATTTGTGTCATCATCTCTGTAAGTAACACCATACTCGCCATCCCATGCTAGGATAGTTGTGTTATCTTTATCAGTGAAAGATGAGAATACAGAAATTGGCCACCAATCTTCTGGTAGAGGCTGTGTTCTGAATTCATTAAGAATAGCTTTAATTTCTTCTTTATGTTCAAGTGCTGTTTTGATACCTTCTGCATATTCAGAATCTCTGTAACGAGCTGCTTGATATAGATATTCAGGATTCACACCAACTGAAGGCAAAATCTTCTCAACATCCAATTCATTACCGCGTGCATAATTATCAGCACGACCTAAGGTATCAGGAACCAATGTGATAGGTTTTCTTAAATAGCCCTCTAGCAATTCTGGTTCAGGCATGTTTTTAGGAACTTTTCTAAATACATCATAGTCATCCCAGCTATAGATAAATCTTACATTCTTACCCTTATCTCTAAGAGCACGTGCTACCAATTCAACAGAAATAATTTCACGGAAGTTACCAATGTGAACTGTACCTGAAGGCGTAATGCCGCTGGCACAAGTGTAACAGTCTTTTTCACCCTTTTCGCGGATGATTTTATCGGCGTTAATGTCCGCCCAATGTGTAGATACAATTTTATTATTACTCATGGTAGTTGATTATATACATAACTTGCATCGATTTCAATATTTTGAAGTAATAACTGTAGATAAATTAGAGCTAAAATTCAAAGTATTCTCAATTTTGAATTCCAGCTCCATTCTCAGTATTAATTTTTAATTGTTTATTTCAGATCTGTTTTGGTAACAGTCTTTTTTGCTGTTGCAAAAATATAGCTGAATCCAACAAAACCTGTTGCTTGATATCTAGTGGATATTGCACCAGAAGATGATCCAATTGGAATATTCCACAAGTAACTGCCAGATACTCCAAGGTCAAAAGCCAATTTACTGTTGTCTTTAAATGGGAACAATCTGATTCCTACATCAGCATTGACTCCACCATAATAATAGCTCACAGAACCTGCATCAGAATCCATCATCCCATAATACATGAGAGCTGGTCCTGCGCCAAAGAACAGATCAAGATTGTCCATCACATCGTATCTCAAGCTTCCATTGAACGCCACCTGATAGCTTCCATATTGATGGTCCTCTCCCAGAGTTGTCAGCTTTAAATTGAGTCCATAATGTTTTATTCCCCAATATTTATAGAAGTTGAACTCTGCTCCTGTAGCAGTATATAAGGTGTCGGCAGTAACAGGAGATGATGCCTTTCCAACCAAAATATTTGCAGTGAAGTATTGATCTATATATATAACATTCTCTTCTGTGACATCCATTTCTGAAATCTCATCTTCTTCAGCAGCTGTTGGGGCCAAAAGAGCTCCATCTAAATCTTCAATAGCTACATCTTCACCAGATTCCGCTGTAACAAATGGATCATTTTCAAAGTCTGCTGTATCATAAAAATCAGAATCAAAGTCTGCTGCATCAATTAATTCATCCTCAGCAAAAATAGATCCAATCAGCACGAACATTATTAAAGCAATACTTAATAATTTTTTCATCTACCCCTCCCACTTAATAAAAGCATCCAGCTTATTTTGAGTTTCTGTTTTATATTATAGCACATTTCTGTATATTTTTTTATCAAACACATCACTATATAGGATTGTATCCATTACATTTAGATTTTTGATAGATAAATATATTTAATTATGATAAAAATTGAAACAGATAGCAGTGAGTGGAGATTCTTGATCTTTTATCAATCATAGGTGAACTGCGTTGAGATTTTGATCATAATATTTGTGATTGAATGAATATAAAAGAGGTAATGAGATGAATGAGATTGTTCCATTTTTACATGGATGCAGAGATATAATGGAGAGTGATGGATGCATCACACCATCAAGGTTCTCTAAAAACGAAAGAGCTTTCTATGAAAACTTGGCTGAATTTCTTAAGGTACGAAGTATGTGTACTGCAGGAATAAGCCTACAATTTGAAACAGATGCTGATGAGATTGCGATGGATTGCTACTTTGACTTCTTCATGAGAGATGAAGCAACAATAAGTGTATTTGAAAATGATGTGAACACACAGGTATATAAAATCAGAAGAGATGATAGACATATCTCTTTCAGTTACAGAAGAAGAATGAAAAGCAGATCTAAAATCATAATTTATTTTCCATCTCTTTGCTGCATGTCTTTCAAGAATCTAAACACCAAAGCTCTCACTGCCCTAGAAAGAAAACCAAGATTGATGGCAGTTTATGGAGATTCCATTTCACAAGGCGTCGAACCAAACATCTCTTCAAACTCCTACACAAACATACTCTCAAGAGAGTTAAACTGTGAGTTGATCAACCTCAGCATTGGCGGCTTTTGTTTTGATGAGAGCTCCCTATTAAATACAATAGATGATGTTGATTCCATTTTGATTGCATATGGTACCAATGATTGGACGAAAAAAGAAATTGATGAGATTGAGATCAACATCGAGATGTTCTTAAAAAAAATCAAGAGTATGTATGAGAGAGCAACAATATATTGCCTGTCTCCCCTATGGAGATCAGATTTAGGAAATGGAGTTGATAAAATGACAAACATTGCAGAGAAAATCAGAACTGAATGTGTTAAAAACAATCTTACCTTCATTGATGGTTTCAAGATGATGGAGCATGATAAGAATCTTCTCAGAGATAAAATGATACATCCAAATGATGATGGATTCTTGCAGATATCAAACAATCTGCTGAATATAATAAAATAAATATTGTGTTTTGAATGTTTGTTTTCAATGGATAAATATATTTAATTATGATAATACTTGGGATGTATCAAAGTATATATCCAACTTTGTATCAACTCTGATTGGATGACGACTTCAATTGAGCACTCAGAAACTGAGAGCAAAAAACAGAACAAACAATTCATAATATAAGGAAAAACAATGAAAGAGAGAAACTACTTCCATATCTATCAAATACTAGAAGAATATTCAAAGACATATATATCATTTGAGGACTCACCTGAATACGAATTGGATAAAGACTATGCCATAACCAATATTGAGGTTGGACTCATTCTCGCTACAAACTACAGTCTAATCAATGCAATGGTTGCAAAACGAGATTATCTTGTTGATAAGATACTTAAAGAGGAGCTTCCTCCTTTTGAACCTTATACCTATGCACAGTTGAGTGAGAATGATGCAAAGCTATTGAACAAAGACCCTGATGAGATGAAGCATGGTCTTCCTCTGCCAATTCAAGCTAGGTATGTACTTCTGAGCTGGAATGCAATGAGGACTGGAAATCTGAAGAAGATTGATGAGCTGAGATCATATTTACAGCAGAGCGCCTTTGATGGCTCTTTCTACACTCAGACAACTCTCATGGCAATGAGTTTTGATGAACCGAACTTCAAAGAAATTGTATTGAAAGCACATGCAACACTGACAAGAGATGATACCTACAGCCTTTTTTATTCCTTACTCACCTATTATTACAGAGTGAATGGAAATTTGGAATTGAAAAAAGATTGCATCTACATGGCTCAATCCTACAAAGAGGGTTCTGCAGTGAACAAAGAATTAGAAAATAAGATTCTATCAAACCTTTAGAATTGATAAAATCAAGCCTGATAGCATGTATCTGACATGGCAACAGATCAAACCATATAGGTTTATTTCAAAGCTATAAATTCATTGAAAGGATGTCCAAAGAAATCAAATTCTTGGACATTTTTTATTAGCAAAATAGTATTGTAATTTGTAGAAAAATCATCTTTCAAATTTATTATGGGTTACTAACTTTACAGCTCAGAGTAAAACACCTTTCAAACAGCTCTCAGCCATGAATTAGAATTCAATCATGCTC
>JBFHKM010000031.1:0-22867 GCA_041595335.1 Sphaerochaetaceae bacterium | reverse complement strand
TTTAGATGAGCCAACATCAGCACTTGATCCTGAATATACAGTTGAAGTACTTGATATGATTGACGAGCTCAAAGGTGAGGGACTCAATTTTGTAATTGTAACTCATGAAATGGGATTCGCAAAACAGGCTTGTGAGAAGACAGGCTTTTTGGGATATCCACCCAATTCACATGGAGCAAGATTTTTAGAAGTAGGTAAGAGTAAGGATGTGTTTGAAAATCCTAAGGACCCACTTGTAAAAGGTTTTTTAGACAAGATATTGATGTGGTAATTCACATAGAAGAAGAGCTTTTAGAGGCTCTTTTTTTATACAGTAAATCAATTAAAGTTATATTATTTTTGATTTAAGCTAATTACTATATAGACGATAGGAATTAAATATATTATATTGTATGTACATATGAAAGACTATTTGTAGTTTGCTCATATATAAGGAAAGAATTTATGAAATTTAATATAAAAATGTACGCAGACTTCCAATGTCCTTATTGCTATATTGGCAAATCTATCTTCAATAGCATTAAAGATGAATATGATACAGAATTGACATTTAAAAGCTTTGAAATACACTCGGATGCTCCACAAGAAGGAATTCCCGTTGGGCAATATTTTGGCACAGACCTTGATTTGAATGAAAACATAAAGGCCTATGGTAAGAAATATGGCATTGAAATGGCACATCTAACAACTGTAGTCAACTCAAATAATGCTCTTCAAGTTGCAGAGTATGCCAAAGAGATTGGAAAGAGTGAGGAGTACAACAGCAAAATGTACGAAGCAATGTTTACAGAAACATTGAATATTGGACAGCTTCCTGTTTTAAAAGAAATTGCAGCCTCTGTTGGAATTACAGGTGAAGAAGTCGACAAAGTTTTGAGTGATGAGAAATACAAGCAGATCATCGTCGACAACCAGCATTATTGCACTCAAGCCGGAATAAGCAGTGTTCCAACTTTTATTATAAATGATAAAGTTAAAATTACAGGAGCTCAACCTCCTGAGGTGTTCAAAGAAGTATTCGAAAAATTTGAGAAAGGAAATTTCTAACCTTCTCTAACAATTTGTAAACTGAAATCCACTCTATTTTTATTTATCTAGTGTGGATTTGTTTTTTTTATTGAATAACAGATTGAATTAATATATACTCCAAAAACAACTTTAAAAAAAAATAGGACTAAATTATGTCAAATTCAATACAGATATTGCTCATAGCCTTCTCGCTTGCAATGGATGCCTTCGCAGTATCAATTGCTCTTGGAATAAAAGATGGAAAACGTAATATGAATTTGGCCTTTAAATCAGCATCTGTCTTTGCGCTGTTTCAAGTAATGATGCCATTGATTGGATATTATCTTGGAACTCATGTTAAATCCTATTTTGCAAACTATGCCAGTTTGATATCTTTCACCCTATTGCTTATTGTTGGACTCAACATGATAAGAGAGTGGAGGTGCACT
The DNA here is from genome assembly GCA_041595335.1 of Sphaerochaetaceae bacterium. Taxonomy (GTDB): domain Bacteria; phylum Spirochaetota; class Spirochaetia; order Sphaerochaetales; family Sphaerochaetaceae; genus Pleomorphochaeta. The sequence goes on along the minus strand of JBFHKM010000031.1, from coordinate 21,410 downwards.
GATGATGAAGCCAACAAGACGTTCAAAAAGAACTATGCATCATTTAAAAACTTGATCATTCTTGGAATTGCAACAAGCATTGATGCTCTAAGTGTTGGATTGTCTCTTTCTTTCATAAGCTTGAATATCTATACAAGCGCAATAATAATTGGCCTTGTAACTCTATTTCTTTCTTTCATGGGCGTTTTGTCTGGGGCAAAAATTGGAGACAAGTTTGATAAATCAGAACTCGTTGGTGGAATAGTGTTGATTGGCCTTGGTTTCAACATTCTCCTGGTGCCATAGACACTTATCAACAAGAATCCTTATAAAATAAAGTGCTCAACGATAGACTCTGTCAATTGAATTATCAATAAATTTGGCTTACACTCATTATATCAAATCAATTCAATATGGAAATAATCATGTCAAATTTTGTAAAAATACTGCTTATAGCCTTTTCTTTAGCAATGGATGCCTTTGCCGTATCAATTGCCCTTGGAATAAAAGAAGGACGACGAAATATAAATTTGGCCATAAAAGTCTCTTTTACTTTTGCATTCTTTCTGGTTGCAATGCAATTGATTGGATATTTCTTAGGCACATACATAAAAAGTTATTTCTCACGTTATACCGACACCATAGCTTTCATCCTGCTGCTGGCAATTGGACTCAATATGATCAGAGAGTGGAAAGAGGATGATGAGAACATCATATTTAAAAGACCCTATGGTACATTTTTGAATTTGTTTTTCCTTGGTTTTGCAACCAGCATAGATGATTTGAGTGTTGGATTGTCTCTATCCTTAATAAATCTTAACATCTACACAAGTACAATAATTATCGCAATCGTGACATTCCTTCTGTCTTTTGTTGGAGTCATCTTTGGCTCTATAATTGGAGATAAATTTGATAAATCTGAGTTGATTGGAGGAATTGCTTTGATATCTCTTGGATTCTATATTCTTCTCATTGGTTGACCTACATCAATCCATAATTTACTTCTCAATCATCCGTTTGGATGATTTTTTTTGTCTATATAAATCAATACTACATATACGTCATGCTTTTTTGTATAGAGATCTTTAAAAAAATAAATAAAAATAAAGTTAAATAATAAGTAATGTATTTAATAATATTAGATAAAAGAGAATAATAATAAAGAAAATAAAATATATGTGAAAATAAAGAATTAAAATAACTAACTTTTTTTACATAGTGGCAAAAAATAATAAAAAATTGTTGACATGTGGGAAAACAAGGCATATTATTTTTGATATTGTTTTGTTTTTAATAAATATCGAAAGTTTATAAGAAGCATACAAACTCATAAATTTCATTTTTAAAAGATTAAAAAAGGAGAGAATTTTTATGAAGAAAATTTTAACAGGCGCTCTACTTATGTTAGCTGCCTCAACAATGGTTTTTGCACAAGGTGGTGCAGAAAAACAAGCGGACGAAGTACTTAACTTCAAGATGGCACATGTGTGTGCAGACAACTATCCAGTATGTGAAGCTTTGGTAACATTTGCTGATAAAGTTGAAGAACTATCAGGTGGAAAGATCACTGCAGAGTTGTATGCAAATGGTCAATTAGGACAGGAAAATGATGTTCTTGAATCTGTAAAACTTGGCACAATTGATATGACCAGTGTAAACGGTGGTGCAATCGTTCCTTTTGTTCCTGAATACGCTGCTTTCACTCTTCCATACATCTTTGAAAATCCTGAAATGGAATGGTCAATTTTGAATGGTGAGATTGGATCTGATGTTGCTGCAAAATGTAAGGAAGCTGGATTCCATTTGATTGCATATATGGAAGATGGTACAAGAAACGTCTATACAGCTAAAAAACAAATCAAGACAGCTGATGACTTCAACGGTCTTAAAATAAGAACTACAGGTTCTATCGCATCACAAGATGGTTTTGCTGCATTAGGTGCAGCTCCAACTCCAATCAATCTTGGTGAGGTTTATACAGCTTTGCAGAATGGAACTGTTGATGGTGCTGAAAACAACTACTCAAGTTATTACACAACAAAGCATTACGAAGTAGGTAAATATATCTCAAGTACAGGTCATTTAAGAGTTCCTGGTGCATTTGTAATGAGTGAGAAAAAATGGGATAGCCTATCTGAAGAACAGCAGGGTTGGATCACTGAAGCAGGTAAATATGCACAAGAATGGGGAATCAAACATTTCAACGAAGTTGACAATGAAAACCTTCAGAAGTGCATCGATGGTGGAGCAATCTACTATGAATTCCCTGCATCTGAAGTAAAGAAAGCAGCAGCAAAATGTACAACTGTTTTTGAAAAATATAGCCAAAAAGAAGGTGGCTATATTGTAAATGAAATCCTTAATTACGGTAAATAAAAATTAATTGATAGGCCGGATAATTCCGGCCTATATAACTAAAAATGGAGAGGATATGAAAAGATTATTAGAAATCTGCCGTACTATAATAAAAGATGTTTTAATATTGCTATCTATGGCAATGTGTGTTGTCGTATTTTGGCAGGTTATTTCAAGATTTATTATTAAGAATCCATCAAGGTGGAGTGAGGAAGTTGCACGATATCTCATGATATGGATAACATTCCTAGCTGCTAGTGTTGGAGTCACACAACGTAATCATTTAGGTTTGAATATTGTTGTTGATTCAATTAAAAATGCCAAGGTGCATTATTTTTTTATCATTTTACAGCATGTATGTTTGATTGCTTTTTCTCTTGTATTGGTGATTTATGGATTGCAATACACAATAGAGGGATCAAGACAGACTGGTATGTCGATTATGTTAAAGATGTCTTATGTTTACAGCGTCATTCCAATAAGTGGGTTTTTCATGGTTATAAATTCTATTGAGAATATTATCCAAGATGTTAAAGCTCATAGACTCGCTAAAGAAGGAGAAAGTAAATAATTATGAACATGACTCTCGTATTATTTTTATCATTGGCATTTTTAGTTATAGCAGGTGTTCCAGTTGCTTATTCAATTGGTCTTTCTTCACTGATTACAATGCTGCTGTGCATCCCAGGTCTTTCTTTGACTCTTGTAGCTCAAAGATGTTTTGCAGGAATCAACAGTTTCCCACTGATGTGTGTTCCATTCTTCATCATCGCTGGTGAATTCATGGCAAAGGGAAATATCTCCTCAAAATTGATCAATTTTGCAAATGTATTTGTAGGCCGCATCACAGGTGGTTTGGCTCATGTTAATGTTTTAACAAGTATGCTATTTGGTGGTGTATCAGGATCTGCTCAAGCAGATGTTGCATCAACTGGACCTGTAATGATACCAACAATGGAAGAAGCTGGTTACAGCAGAGATTTTGCAACAGCATTGACTGCAACTTCTGCAACAATTGGTATGATCATTCCTCCAAGTAACGCCATGATCATCTACTCAACAGTTGCAACATCTGTATCTGTTTCTGCAATGTTTATTGCAGGAATAATTCCAGGTATCTTGGTTGGATTGGCTCAGATGATTGTTGCTTATTTCATCTCAAAGAAAAGAGGTTATCCTAAATCTCCTAAATTGACAGGAAAGCAGAAATTCACATACATAATTCAAGGTTTTCCTCCATTGATGACATTCATCATCATAATGGGTGGTATTCTTGGTGGTATATTCACTCCTACTGAATCCGCTGTTATTGCTACATTCTATAACTTCTTCCTTGCTGTATTTGGATACAAAACAGTATCAATAAAAGAAGTTCCAGATATGCTATATCACAGTGCAATCACAACAGGTGTTGCTCTATTCTTGATTTCAACAAGTTCAATATTTGGTTGGATCTTAGCTTATGGTAATATCCCTCAGCAGATTGCACGAGCTCTTTTATCAGTAACATCAAATAAATATTTGATCTATCTTATGATCTTCATCATCTTATTGTTGGTTGGAACTGTTATGGATATGACTCCAGCTTTGATAATATTTGTACCAATATTCCTTCCTATTGTTCAAACTTTAGGCATGGATGCAATTCAATTTGGTCTGTTCATTGTCATGGCTCTCTGTATTGGTTTGTTCACTCCTCCTGTTGGAACAGTACTGTTCCTTGCATGTAATATAGGTCATATAGCCATCGAGAAGGTAAGTAAGGCAATGATTCCTTTTATGTTCTCTATGATTTTTATTGTTTTGTTGGTCATATTTGTACCTGGTGTTACCTTGTATTTACCATCCCTTTTTGCTTAGAATAATTGAAGATAATGATTTTATTATTCTAGAGGGTAAAATATAATAACTAGTAAAAGATAATATTATATGATACTTTTTCATAAAATGAATAAAAAGGTAGATGATAATTGTGTCAGTAAAACAGAAAGTACAGACTGTAGATAGAGTTTTTGATATTTTAGAGGTTTTGGCTTCTTCTAAAAAAGGAATGACCCTCACAGAATTGAGCAATAAATTGGCTCTGTCTACAAGTACAACTTATAGATTGCTTCAGGTATTGAAAGATAGGAATTATGTCACCCAATTGGATAATTCCAAAATTTACGTAGTTGGATTGGGATTTGTCTCTTTGGTGAGTTCAAGACTTGGCAGTCTTGAATTGAAAACTGAAGCCGATCAAATTCTTAACAATCTTGCAGTGACACTGAACCAAGTTGTTTTTTTAGGCGTTGAGAATGATTATGATGTCATGTATCTTGATAAGAAAGGTGGACCTGATGAAGGTGTTTTCTGCGGAATTGGTTTTACATTACCTCTGCATTGCACTGGATTGGGGAAGGCTCTTTTGATGCAATACAGTTCTAATGAGATCAGAAGAATGTACACGAATCGTAAGATGATATCTCTGACACCACATTCAATAACAGATGTTGAGACTCTTGTGAGAGCTGTAGAGGAGAATAAAGAACGTGGTTATTCCACTGACATTGAGGAGAACAAAGAGAAAGTTATCTGTGTTTCAGCTCCAATTTATGATTATAGAAATAAAATCATAGCTGCTGTCAGCACAAGCTGGGACATAAAAGATCAGCACTTACTCAAAATCAATGCTCTTGCAGTTCAGCAGGCAGCTGATTTGATCTCAAAGAGAATGGGCTTCGTGGAAGCTTAGCAAATAAGAAAACAAAAAAATTGAGGCCGATAAAAATTAGAAATACTTTTTATCGGCCTATTATATTTATTTGATGATCCTTGTCCTAAAATCCATTGTAGTGAACTCTATCTGTTGGAAGTTCTTTTTCTTCAAAGTTTGTATCTTTTGGATATCCAAGAACTATGAGTGATAGAGGTATTATATGTTCAGGAAGATAAGCTGCCTTTGATACATTTCTCACTCTGTCGTGTGTTGGATATACTCCAGTCCAGACAGCTCCAAGATTTAAAGATTGTGCTGCAATTAAAATGTTCTCACTTGCTGCACTGCAGTCTTCAACCCAAGAATCTTTACCTTCTCCAGGAAGTGTTCTTTCCATATTTCCACATACAAGAATGGCAAGTGGTGCATCCTTTGTCATCTTTGCATACAGAGTTGCATTTGCAAGTCTCTCAAGTATCTTCTTATCATCAACCACTACAAATTCCCATGGCATCTTGTTTACATTTGATGGTGCAGATAATCCTGCTTTCATCAAAGCATCAATCACACTTTGAGGTATCTCTTTATTGCTATATTCTCTTACTGAGCGGCGAGAATAGATATTATTTAATGTTTCATTGTTTTCCATTTATGTTGTCCTTAAGTTATTTTTTTAAGTATACCAACAAAGTAGGAATTTATCAATATTCGGCCTCCATTTCAGTGTTCGGATAGGATGCGTCCATAATTCTCATCAACATCTTATAGCGCATGGAAGATAGTGTGCTGCTGCAGCTCTTCTCTGATGCAATATTCTTCAACTCATGAGGGTCCCTCTCTAAATCAAATAGCAGCTCTTTGTTTTTATTTGATGCATAATATGAGAACTTCTCACTCCTGATTCTTGTCTCCCTCATTCCATATGGAGTGAAGTGCTGTGTCAGAACACTGTCTCTGTGGTGCACTGATTCATCGTTAATGAGAGATCTCAAACTCTTTCCCATCATATCAAGTGGAGCTTGAATTGCTGCATAATCGAGAATTGTGGAGCTGACATCAATTGCCTCAACAAGACTTTCTCTCTCAATTCCTCTCTGTATTTTATCGGGATAGGACATCAGAAGAGGTACATGAGTTATGCAATCATAACCTGGCATTCCTTTCTGTATTCTCGAGTGGTCACCAAGATACTCGCCATGATCACTTGTGAAAACAATAAGAGTGTCCTTCTCAATTCCTTGATTCTTCAATTCATCTAGAATCTCACCAACACAGTCATCTACATGAAGAGTCAATGCAAGATAATATGATTTGATTTTGATCCAATCATCTTCACTTAAATCTTTCAACTCATCCATGACATCATCTTCATCACCCACATGAGGTTGTGTGATTTTTGATAGATCCACTCTGTTCAAACATGATTTTGGTGGATTGATTGGAGGATGAGGTGCATAAAAACCAGCTATTGAGAAGAAAGGCTTGTTTTTGTCTCTCTCTTTAAGAAAACGAACACTCTCACTTGATACAAACTTGGAGTGGGTGAAGTTATCATCACCTTCAAAAATATATGGTTCATGCGTGTTTCGTGGAACATCGCTGTAGTTAGGTTTGTTTCCCCAGTGACCAGCTGCAGGAGGCAGCTGAGTTCTAATCAGTGGCAGCTGCTTCTCATCAATGCATTCGACCCATTTGGTGTAGCAATCATCATAGCAGCCGGGTTCATCACTTATGATGGCTCTATCAAAACCATATGTGTTTGGCATATTTCTGTGATCTCTTCTTGCATGAGGTTGAAAATGAAGCTTGCCAATCTGAGCTGTCTCATAACCATAGGGCTTCATGGTCTTCCAAATTGGATTGAATTTCTCATTGTATGATATACCATTGGTTCCAACACCATTTGCACTTGGATAGAGCCCTGATAAAAAACTGGCTCTGCTTGGCCCACATATTGGAGACTGAGTGTAGCATTGTTTGAAATTAATTCCATTATGGGCAATACTATCGATGTTCTTGGTTTCAATGGGTGAGTTGCTGTTGTTGCAGGAGAGTGCGTCAAATCGCATCTGGTCTGTGTAAATAATCAGAATGTTTGGTCTTTTTAATTCGTTCATAATCAATACCTCGTATAAAATTGTGATAACTTAAAAATGATTAAAAGTAAAGTAAAATTTATTGTGTTTTACTTAAAATGGGTGTATTATTGATAAATAGACATCAAAATTGGAGTTACTATGGAAAAAAATGTGACAATGAAAGATATAGCAGAGGAATTGGATATCAGCACTGTATCTGTTTCAAAAGCCCTGAATGGTAAAGAAGGAATTGGTGATGAGGTCAGAGAGAAGATCTTAGTCAAAGCCAGTGAGATGGGGTATACCAAGCAGAACAAAAAAGGGACAAGCTTGGCACAACCGCATTACATTGGAATTGCTGTAGCTGACAGATTCTGCAGTGACAATGCATTTTACAGTGAGATGTGGAGAGCTCTTTTGATTCAATGTTCTCAGAAGAACTATACAGGTCTTATTGAAATAATAACAAGTGAAAATGAATATGCTCCAAAACTTCCAAATTTTGTTTCTAATCAGAAGGTAGAAGGAATCATAATATTGGGAGAGGTCTCACGTCCATATATTGACCTGATTGCATCTCAAAAGATTCCCTATGTATTGCTCGATTTTCATCAAGATTTATTTGATGATGATTCGGTTACAAGTGATGGTTGTGGTGGCTCATATGCAATCACAAACTATCTCTTGAAAAAGGGATACAGAGAGATTGGTTATCTTGGAACTCTCTCAGCAACCTCTTCCATCATGGATAGGTATCTTGGATATGTAAAAGCTCTTCTTATGGAAGGCATATCAATCGACAACAGGTTGATAGTACCAGATAGAGATGAAGAGGGAACAATTGCTCTTTCATTTGATCTACCTAAGAAGCTTCCTGAAGCTTTTGTCTGCAACTGCGATGAAACAGCTTACAAGCTGATAAATCAGCTGAGAAATATGGGAGTTAGAGTTCCTGAAGATATTGCCATCGTTGGTTTTGATGATTCTCATTGGGCAACAAACTGCATTCCTCAACTGACTACTGTAAGAGTTGATATGGAAAGAATGGCAAAGCTCTCATTGACCCATCTTCTCAAACAGATTGAAGATCCTAACGTTGCATCTGAAAGAGTTGTGGTTGCAACTGAGTTAATTATTAGAGACAGCGTGAAGTAATAGATTGATATAAATTAGCTAACATAAATATAGTAATTAATTAAATTTAAGTAATACACAAGAATTATTTGTATCTGATGAAGATAGAAATAGTACCTGTGTATTTTTTTATTTCTTACTGCACAATAAATTATTATTCTTACTTAAGAAAAGTCATAATGTATTACCTAAAAAATATTATAATTTACTTAAATAATATTTAAATTATCCTTGACAATTTAAGTAAACAGGATAACAATAAGTTGTTATTTAGGTAAATAAATTAAAAATTTACTTTAATTCTAAATTAAAACAAAAATCCATAGGAGGATTGGAGATGAGAAAAAGATTAACACTTGCGTTAGCTATTTTGTTAAGTGCATCATGTTTGTTTGCACAAGGAAGCAAAGAGACAGCTTCTACAGCAGGTACTGGAGAAGTCAAAGGTGATATCGTATTTTTAACAAATCGTACAGATAGAGATAATGATGGAACATATGCAAAGCTCATTGCTAAGTTCAATGAGAAATATCCTGATGTAAAAGTTGAAGTTCAATCAGCAACAGATTATGTTGGTGAGATGGCAACAAGAATGCAGACTGATGAATATGGTGATGTATGCATGATCATTGATACAGTTCCAACAGATGTTTTGGGAAAATATTTCCTATCCCTGGGAACAGTTGATGAATTGGTCAAAAATGATGGATACACTGAATCATATCTATATAGTAAATGGAATGATGGTCAGGTTTATGGACTTGCAAACTTCAGTGCAGTTAAAGGCATTATCTACAATAAAGAAGTTTTCAAAGAAGCTGGAATCACAACATTACCAACAAGTCCTGATGAATTCATAAAAGATCTTCAGATGATCAAAGACAATACAGATGCAATTCCTTATTACACAAATGCAAACAGTGGCTGGCCTCTAGATGGCTGGGAAGATCATCCTGTTGGTTCCATCTCTGGTGATGGCAATTACAAAAACAACATTCTTCCTCATGATAAAAATGCATTTGCTCCAGGTTCTCCTCATTATGTACTATCAAAACTTCTTTATGACATTGTTAAAAATGGTTTGAATGAAGCAGATCCTACAACATGTGATTGGGAAGCTTCTAAAGGTATGTTGAACCGTGGTGAGATTGGATGCATGATTCTAGGTAGCTGGGCAATAAGTCAGATGCAAGCTGCAGACAGCACTCCTGAAAATGTTGGTTATATGGCATTCCCATACAACATCAATGGTGTTCAATACGCAAGTGCTGGAACAGATTACTGCTATGGTATCAACAAACATACTAAATATCCTGAAGCAAGTCGTGCTTTCATCGACTTCATGATCAAGGATTCTGGTTGGGCTATCTCTGAAGGTGGTATCTCACTTGTAGCAGGTGATCCAATGCCAGCTGGTCTTGAAAACTTCGACGGCATCACATTTGTTGTTGATAAACCAGCAACACCTGAGAACCTTGGTGCTCTTGATGCTGTACAATCTGAAAGTGGTGTGACTCTATATGATAATGGTCAAAGATTGAATCATATAATTGATATTGCACGTGGTGTATCAAATGATACATTTGAAGGTTACATGGCCGAATTGAATTCTCAATGGGCTGAAGGTGTGACTGCAGTTGAAAATGAGAAATAGCATTTAAATAAATTATTAAAATAAAAACCACTCTGAAATATCCAAAAATAGCTTGGAGTGGTTTGTCTTCTAAAACAACAACAGATAAAAAACGACTACAAACTTAAATTGAGAAATATATCAATTCAAAATAACTTATTGAGGAAACTTAGATGATCAAGCATCGCGAAAAGAAAGAAAAGAGTCCTTTGAGACAGATGGAGATGGAGAGACGCATAACAATATGTGCCTTTTTAGCAATTCCTCTGATTCTTCTTATGATATTTACATATATGCCTATGTTGAAGATGGTTCAATACAGTACATGGAGATGGGATGGTTTCAGAGATCCTAAATTCATAGGAATAGACAACTACAAGAAATTGCTCTCTGATCCCCGTTATTTTACTGCGTTCAAAACCAGTGGATATTACTTCGTTGGATCTCTTGCTCAAATAGCAGTTGCTCTTTATTTTGCAGTCATCTTCTCTTATAAGATGAGAGCAAAGAATTTCTTCAAAGGTGTTCTGTTCTTTCCATCTCTATTGAATGGCGTTGCCATTGGATTTGTCTTTCTTTACTTGTTTAAAGGTGATGGTTCATTGAATGCCTTTTTGATAGCACTGGGTATTCCTCAAGAGAAACTTCCACTGTGGCTGGGTAATCCAAAACTGGTTAACTGGTCTCTTACATTCTCCTCAGTTTGGAGATATATGGGTAACAACATGATCATGTTCGTTGGTGCAATTGAATCAATTCCTGGAGAGCTCTTTGAAGCAAGTGATATTGATGGTGCATCAAAATGGCAGCAGTTCAAGCATATAATAATGCCAAACATAAGAACAATAATATCGCTCAACATGATATTGGCAGTCAAAGGTGCAATCAGTGTATACGAGGCACCACTTATCATAACTGGTGGTATTGGTGGATCCATGACATTTGTACTTCAGACATTGAACACCGCCTTCACAGATAAAAAAATAGGTCTTGCATCTGCTATGGGTGTCGTTCTTCTCTTGATTGTTCTGCTGATTACAGTGATTCAGAAGAGATTCATTGAAGGAAAGGAGGAATAATATGAAAGGCGTAAAAGATCAAAGTACATCAATAAAGATTGTCCGTTATGCAATAACTATTTTGGCATGTCTTGTGGTTCTTCTTCCACTTATGGTTGTTCTATTTGGAGCATTCAAAACAAATAAAGAACTTCTTACAACAAATCCACTGTCACTTCCTTCCTCTTTTGGATTTTTAGATAATTTCAAGAAAGCTTGGACTCAGGGGAACATGGCAAGAGGTTTTGCAAATACATTCATAGTTGTCGGAGTATCAATAATGGCAACAGTTCTGACAGGAACAATGACAGCATACATACTTGATAGATTCAAATTCAAAGGAAGAAAGACTGTTAAATTCCTGTTTCTTCTTGCATCTTTGATTCCAAGCATCACAATGCAGATGAGTGTGTTCCAGATAATAGTTGGTCTTGGTATCTACAACACAAGACTGTCTGTAATACTTCTGTTTGCAGGAACAGACATAATATCAATCTACATATTTCTGCAGTTCTTGGAGGGAATCTCATACTCTCTTGATGAAGCTGCAATTGTGGATGGAGCATCATTTGCTCAGATCTTCTTCAAGATAATATTTCCACTTCTTCAACCTGCAATAATAACAGTGGTTATAATAAAGGGTGTTGGTTTCTACAACGATTTTTACACTCCATTCTTATATATGAAGAGCAAGAGCCTGCAGGTTGTATCAACAGCACTGTTTGCATTCAAAGGACCATATGGAACACAGTGGGAGGTAATATGTGCTGGTGTTATCATCACAATGATTCCTACTTTAATAATATTCCTAGCACTTCAAGATCAGATCTACAGTGGTTTGACACAGGGATCTGTTAAAGGCTAATAAATTTAAAACGACAGAGGAAAAGAAATGAAATACCAAATAATCAACGAAAAGAAAATAGACAATATTCCATGGCAGGATAGAATGAATCAAAGTAAGAACTATCCACTTTGGAGATATACAGAGAACCCAATCATAGCAAGAAACCCTGCTAAGAACATAGCTCGTGTTTTTAACTCAGCAGCTATTTATTATAAAGGTGAGTTCATCTCAGCTCTCAGAGGAGAGGAAACAAACAATGTACCTTATATATACATCGGCCACAGCTGTGATGGAATCAACTGGAAGATTGAAGATGAGAGAGTTAAATTTGTAGATGAAGAGGGAAAACTGTTCATGCCAAAGTATGCCTATGATCCTCGTCTTGTTGAAGTTGAAGGCATCTACTACATTATATGGTGCCAAGATTTCTATGGTGCTGCAATTGGAATAGCAAAAACAGAGGACTTCAAGACTTTCACCAGAGTTGAAAATCCTTTCTTACCTTTCAACAGAAATGCAGTTCTCTTTCCAAGAAAAATTGATGGTATGTTCACAATGCTATCTAGACCAAGTGACAGTGGACACACTCCTTTTGGAGACATCTTCATCTCTCAATCTAAAGACATGGAGTTCTGGGGCAGACACAGACATGTTATGGGAAAAACTGATGCATGGTGGGAAGGTCTCAAGATAGGAGCTGGAGCAGCACCTATTGAAACATCAGAGGGATGGCTGCTTTTCTATCATGGAGTTACAAACACCTGCAACGGTTATGTGTATTCCATCGGTGGTGCTATTCTTGATATAGACAATCCAAGCATTGTTAAATATAGATCTGAAAAGTTCATACTCACACCTGAAGAGCTCTATGAGACAACTGGATTTGTTGCAAACGTAGCATTTCCATGTGCAACTCTATGTGATGCTGCTACAGGAAGAATTGCTCTTTATTATGGAGCAGCTGATACAAATCTTGCTTTGGCATTCACCACTGTGGATGAGATCATTGACTTTATCAAAGACAACTCAAAAGTTGGAGATGCAGAAACAGAGATAGGAAGAAGATAGATATGAGAGCTTCTGATTTTAAAAAAGAGGTTGAATGCAGGATAATTCCATTCTGGCTTGGATGCTATGATGATGAGTTTGGCTCTGTCTTTGGACGAGTGGATTTCAATCATAAAAACATTGAGGATGCCGAAAAAGGTTGCATTCTCAATTCAAGAGTTCTGTGGTTCTTCTCCAACTGTCTTATCGAGGGCGTTGGGGATGTAGATGTGATTCGTGATAAGGCTGATAAAACTTATAAGTTTTTGATGGACCACTGTTTGGATGATATAAATGGTGGCATATTCTGGTCTGTAAGTCGTGATGGTACAGTGTTGGACAGAACAAAGCACACATACAACATAGCTTTTGCAATATATGCTCTATCATCTTATTTCAGAGCAACGGGAAATAAGAAGGCTCTTGTAACAGCTACAGACCTATATAATTTGATTGAGAGCAAGTGCCGTGATGAAGATGGCTATCTTGAAGCTTTCACAGATGATTTCAAACCTCTGATCAATGACAAACTATCTGAAAATGGTGTCATCGCCGATAGAACTATGAACACTCTTCTTCATGTTTTGGAAGGTTTTGCAGGACTGTATGAGGCATCTAATGATGAGAGGGTCAGAAAATCAATTATTGAAATTCTCAGCATCTTTGATGAGCATGTTTACAACAGAGAAAAAAAACGTCAGGAAGTTTTCTTTGATAAAGATTACAGCTCAATTTTGGACCTTCATTCATATGGTCATGATATTGAAACATCATGGCTCATGGGCTGGGCTCTTGATTTGATTGATGATGATGAGTCCACTGATAAGATAGAGCCTATTTTGAAGGAACTCGCCCTCAATGTATTGAAGATTGCCAGAGAAGATAATGGTGGTGTTGTAAATGAATGCGAGAATGGCATTGTTGATGAGACCTATGTTTGGTGGGTTCAAAGTGAGAGTGTCATAGGGTTCTACAATGCATATGAGAGATGGAATGTTGAGGGGGCCAAGAGTGCCAGTGAAGATGTTTTTGATTTCATAAACAAGTATGTTGTTGATAAGAGAGATGGTGGTGAGTGGTATTGGGATCTTGATAAGAACTTAGAACCAACAAGCCGTAAAGATATAGTTGAGCCATGGAAATGTCCATATCACAATGGAAGAATGTGCTTTGAAATGATTAGGAGACTTGACGATGATAAATAAGAAATACTACGAGCTTCAGGAAGAACTGGACTCTCTAATTAAAAGAAAGAATGAAATTTCTGATGATTACAATGGTATCTACAACAGATATAAATATCCTGTACTTACAGCAGATCATGCACCAGTTATATGGAAGTATGATCTTGACAGTGAGACAAACCCTTTCTTTGAACAGAGACTTGGAATAAATGCAGTCATGAACAGCGGTGCAATAAAGTTTGATGGTAAGTACTGTCTTGTTGCCCGAGTTGAAGGCTGGGACAGAAAGAGCTTCTTTGCAGTTGCCAGATCTTCCTCTCCAGTTGATGGTTTCAAATTTGATGACAGACCAATTCTAATTGAAGATACAGATGAAGAAGAAACCAATGTATATGATATGAGACTCACAGAACATGAGGATGGTTACATCTATGGCGTTTTCTGCAGTGAGAGCAAGGACAGCAGTGTGAATGATCTATCGGCTGCAAAAGCTGTTGCTGCAATCATAAGAACAAAAGATATGAAGAATTGGGAGAGACTTGAAAATCTTGTAACTCTTAGATCTCCTCAGCAGAGAAACGTTGTTCTTCACAGTGAGTTTGTTGATGGTAAATATGCATTCTATACAAGACCTATGGACAGCTTCATTGAAACGGGATCTGGATCTGGAATAGGATTTGGACTGTGTGATGATATAACTCATGCTGTTATTGATGAGGAGAAGATGACATCTCTTAGAAAATACCACACAATAACAGAAGCTAAAAACGGTGAGGGCGCTCCTCCTATAAAAACAGATAGAGGATGGATTCATATTGCACATGGTGTGAGAAATACAGCTGCTGGGCTCAGATATGTTCTGTATGTATTTGCAACAGATTTAAAAGACCCAACCAAGGTCATCGCTGAACCAAGTGGATACTTCTTGGCACCTAAAGGTGAGGAAAGAATTGGTGATGTATCTAATGTTGCATTCACAAATGGTTTGATAGAAGATGATGGTATGGTCTATATCTACTATGCATCAAGTGATACTCGTCTTCATGTTGCATCAACCACAATAGATAGACTCATTGATTATACATTCAACACTCCTGAAGATCCACTTAGATCTGTTGATTGTGTGAAGCAGAGAATTTCCTTGATTGATAAAAACTTAGCATTATTAAGCAACAATTAACGTATGAGATGATCTTCATCTTCAAATTTGATTGTTAATTTATAATATCCCCCTGTGCTCTGCAGTATATAAATTTATTGCAGAGCTCTTTGTATTCAAATATAAGAGCCATATTTTTGATATAAGTTTGACAAAAAAACGATTTATGTATGAGTTAACTCCAATTGATTGACGATTTAATTGGCTATTATTAATTTTTAAAAAACTTCTTTGAAGCTCTTCTTCTGCAGAAAATAATGATGATCTACTCAATTATCAATTGCCTGCAGACCACTGTGTGTTTGAACTTCAAAGGAGTACTTTATGAAGTTCTCCAGTTGTCATCAACAGACCTATTTATGATGTGAACACTCCTTAAATCGTTCATCAATACCGTTTTGTATCATGAATATCATGACAGCTGGAAATCTTTGTTTACATATATTCTTTCCATTGTCTGGGAATGTGAGCATTCTCAGACAACTATTTGAAGGTGAAACTTGGTTTGTTTGAGTTGAGAGGGAAAACTACCTTACTTTTTTATCTTCATTCTGTTCTCATTTCAGAGAATGTCTTACATATTCAAAACTTTCAAAAAAAAAGAGATTCTGTATCATAGGAGATGAATATATTAATGTTTGCACTGCAAGCAATAATATCTGAGTGTCAATAAATGCTCACCTTATTGACAAATGTTCAAATATTTGATATTACTTGAACATACAATAAATGTATGTACAAATAACTTTATTGTAGACCTTCCACCAGGAAGATATTAATAAGGATAAACATTATGAGCATATTTGATAATTGCATGTATTTTTCAACCAATCAATTAGCAAGACATTTGAACACAATTGCAGATGAAGCGTTTAAAGATACTGACTATACTGCCACTCAAGGTTTTACAATGATTGCCATTGGTAAACTTGGAAAACACACCCCTTCTGAAATTTCAGAGGAGCTTGGAATGAAGCCAAGTACAATAACACGTTTTTTGGATAAGCTTGTAAAACTTGGATACGTAGAAAGACATTATCTCGGAAGAAATACTGAGGTGAATCTAACACCAAAGGGCTGTGCAGAAGTGGATGTAGTTGATGCCAATTGGAAAGAAATTGAAAGAATAATTATTGAAACATTCTCAGAAGATGTTGCTAGTGAAGCAACAGCAATAATAAATGTTGCAAATTTAAAATATAAAGAAAAAAATAATTAAAATATTTACTGTGAAAGAGTTGAAAAGATTTTTATCTTTTGTTACTTTATGGTCAGTTTGAACGAGAAGGGGTCTTACCTCCATAACGATATTACCTTTTCTTTAAAAATATATAACATCTCATGATTGGTCTAGCGTAGAGGATAGATTATGGGATGTTTTTTTTTGGGTACTTGAAAAATACCATAAATCGATATTTAATAAATAAAACGAGGCAAACTATGGAATTAAGTAAAGTTCTTGAAAATCGTTATACATTTCACGGCGAATTTACAGATAAAAAAGTAACAGAAGAGCAGATCAAAACAATATTGAATTCAGCAGCATCAGCTCCATATGGCATGCATAACTGGACAACTTCATTGGTGGTTATAACAGATGAAGAGATATTGAAGCAGATGGCTAAAATAGCACCAATCAAGATGATTCAAACTGCATCCTTGATCATTGTTGCATTGACTGATGAAGAGAGTGCCTGTGATACAATGCATTTTGAGATCGAAAATTACAGTGCATGTGTGGAGAACATACTTCTTGCTGTCACTGATTTAGGTCTTGCAACTGCCTGGACTGATGGCTCAACAAAGATGCCAAAAATAAATAAAGCATTGAGAAAAATATTGAATGTTCCAAAGGACAAAATAATAAGAGCAGTCTTACCAATTGGAGAGCCAAAGACTCCTTGTAAACCAAGTCCAAATGTAAGTCTGGATTCATTTGTTTATTACAATAGATTCAAATGATGAGATTCATCATTTAGAGAGTTGATACCATATTTAAGAAGAAGAGCATGCAAAATAGTCGTGTATCTTCTTTTTTTATAGACATTTTATCTCATGATGGGTATTTTATATACACATGTTATTGAAAAATCTAAGAATTGGAGTGAGAGAAGATGAATGTTCTATTGGTCATAGATATGCAAAATGATTTTATTGATGGTGCTCTAGGAACTCCTGAAGCAGAAAAAATTGTTGATGGTGTGGTTGAGAGAGTGAAAGACTTTGATGGCAAGGTCCTTTTTACACGTGATACTCATCAACCAGATTATATGGAAACACAAGAAGGAAAGCACCTTCCTGTTCCTCATTGTATTGAAGGTACAGAAGGCTGGCAAATTTCTCAAAAATTACTTCCCTATGTTGAAGAAAAACCATTCAACAAACCAACATTTGGAAGTACAGAACTTGAAGAATATATGAGAACTCTATCTAAAAGAGAGCATATTGAGAGCATCACTCTAATTGGACTCTGTACTGATATATGTGTTATATCAAATGCCATGTTGATGAAGGCAAATTTCCCAGAAGTTCCAATTATAGTTGAAGAAAAATTATGTGCTGGAGTTGTTCCTGAAAGTCATGATAGAGCAATTGAGGCCATGAAGATGTGCCAAATTGATATAGTGTAAATAGTGTATTTATGATGTATTTTTGTTGCAAAAATATGATGTATTTATACTAACTGATTATCATGCAACAGATTTGCATGTTTTGAGCTAATAATTGTTGCAAAAAACATTAAAATTTAGTAAATCCCTTTGAACATTATTAATAAGATATGTTATATTACAACCCTAGATATTTTATAGCCTTTAAGGAGGTGCTTCATGGATCTTTTACCGATTGGAGAGATTGCAAAGAGGACAGGTATTAAAGAGGATTATATTGAACCTTATGGTCGATATAAAGCTAAAATAGATCCAGCTATCAACAAAGAATTCGCTGGAAAAAAAGATGGTAAGCTTGTACTTGTTACATCCATCACTCCGACAAAAGCAGGAGAGGGCAAGACCACAGCAGCCATCGCTCTAGCTGAAGGAATGGGTAAGATAAATCAAAAAGCAATGCTATGCTTGAGAGAACCTTCACTTGGACCTGTATTTGGACTTAAAGGTGGGGCTACCGGTGGTGGTTTGGCTTCAATTGGTCCCAAAGATGAGATCAATCTTCATTTCACAGGTGATCTTCATGCATTGACCTCCTCAATAAACTTGATAGCAGCAGTACTAGATAATTCTATCTATCAGGGTAATGAATTGAACATAGATCCAGAGCATGTCGTTTGGACAAGAGCAATTGATATGAATGACAGAGTTCTTAGAAACATCACAGTAGGTATTGGAAAATACAACGGTGTTGAAAGAAAAGACCACTTTGTTATCACTGTTGCATCAGAGATGATGGCAATATTATGTCTTGCTAGAGATTCAAAAGACTTCCATGAGAGAATCAAGAAAATAATTGTGGCTTACACCTATGATAACAAGCCTGTAACTGTAG
Source organism: Sphaerochaetaceae bacterium (assembly GCA_041595335.1). Taxonomy (GTDB): domain Bacteria; phylum Spirochaetota; class Spirochaetia; order Sphaerochaetales; family Sphaerochaetaceae; genus Pleomorphochaeta. Next base: position 2,737 of record JBFHKM010000031.1, on the reverse strand, counting down.
CTGATTTGAAAGTTTCAAATGCTGTTATGAAGCTTATGAAAGAAGCATTGAAACCAAATTTGGTTCAGACAATGGAACACAATCCTGTGTTGGTACATGGTGGACCATTTGCAAACATTGCTCATGGATGCAATTCAATCATAGCTACCAAGCTTGCAATGAAATTGGCACCTATAACAATAACAGAAGCGGGATTTGGAGCAGATTTAGGAGCTGAGAAGTTCTTAGATATTGCATGCAGAGATGGTAACTTCAAACCATCAGGTGCAGTTGTTGTTGCAACAGTCAAAGCCCTGAAGATGCATGGAGGCGTTGCATACGAAGATCTTGAAAAAGAAAATGTAGAGGCCCTTATGTGTGGGGTTGATAATCTCAAAGCTCATATCGAGAATGTAAAGAAATTCAACATACCAATTGTAGTTGCCATCAACCACTTTGAATTTGATACACAGAGTGAAATTGATGCACTGACTCAGTGGTGTGAAAAAGAGGGATACACTGTATCTTTCTTAGATGGTTTCTTGAAAGGTGGAGAGGGTACTGTAGATCTAGCTCATAAAGTTGTTGATATGGTGAATTCTGATGAGGGCAATTACAGACCTCTTTATGATTTGAAATCTCCTATCAAAGAGAAGATATCTACAATAGCTAAAAATATATATGGTGCAAAAGATGTTGTGTATAAAGACAGAGCAAATGAGCAGATAAAGATGTATGAAGATATGGGATTCTGTGATTCCTATGTCTGCATTGCAAAGACACCAAACTCTCTATCAGATAATCCAAAAGTTCTTGGAGTTCCAAAGGATTTCACAGTGACTGTGAGATCTGTGAATTTATCAGCTGGAGCAAATTTTATCATTCCTCTGACAGGCTCTGTTATGACAATGCCAGGTCTTGGAAAGGTCCCATCTGCAATATTGATGGAAGATGAGACAGTTGAATATTAAAACTGAATGATTCATATAATAAAAGCACTGATTATTTCAGTGCTTTTGTTGTATGTTATAGTGATGCTTTTTCAAACATTGCAAGAGGTATGTGACAGTATCCATTTGGATTCTTATTCAAGTAATCCTGATGATAGTCCTCTGCATTGTAGAAGTTCTTCAACTCAACCAATTCAATTGCTATTGGTTTTGAGTGAGATCTCTGAAGTTCAGCCATCTTCTTCTCTGCAAAAGCTCTATCTGCTTCCTCTGTATAGTAAATACCTGTTCTGTACTGCAATCCTACATCGCCACCTTGTTTGTTCAGTGATGTTACATCTATTATCATAAAGAACTTATCAAGCAATCTATCAAGAGTTATGACGCTCTCATCAAAGTCCACTTTTACAGTCTCTGCGAATTTATATTTTTTAGAACATACCATTTCATAAGTAGGATTCACGGCATCTCCATTTGCATATCCCGTTGTAGTTTTAACAACACCTGGGACCAATGAGAAAAAATGTTCCACACCCCAAAAGCAGCCACCTGCTAAATAAATTGTTTTCATAGTAAATATCCTTCCTTGTCCTTCAATTATATAGCAAGTGAATGATGAGTTAAAGCTAATTGGAAATAAATAATGATCAACTCAATCCATAATAAGTTGAAATTAGGGCTCATCATTCCATACCAAGACAGTCACTCATCTAATAGAATGAGAGCAATGTGTTAAGTATAAATGTGATCTGTGCTGTATTGATTGAACTCAGGCAATAAGTGAGATATTTAAGAAGCTCTTCAATCTGTTCTTCATAAGAGACTCTAAATATGGTTAGTTTGAGCTAACATGAGTGATGTTTTATAAGACTAACAAAATAAAAAGAGAAAGGTTTATTTGTTTGATTTGTTAGCAAAGTGCAACATACCCCATGTTTATGTTGGCTAACTTTTGTGAAGTATTTGAAATATTTTTATATATCATTTGATGTAAAATTAGGGTGCATAATAATTTATTGAAAGAATTATGAAATAAGGCTCAAAAATAATTATTCCAAACAAAATTTTTATATCTCAATTTACAGCCTCAAAGTGCCTAAAATACGTCTGATATATTTTTTAAATTGGTCTGTATGAATTTATAACTGCATTTTTCTCTCTCCTAAAGATCATCTTTCATATTTGAATTCTGCTGTAGGCTCTGTTGAAAAGGTGAGCTGCAGAGATTATTATGGTAGATACAAACAGTTCTTGCATCAACAGAAGGATTCAATATGGTAGAAAGAGAGAAAGTTAAAGATATCTTTAAAAATTGGAATGATGGCTTGGTCAGTTCATACCTGCAGGGGTACATGGGATGTGCTGAAGTGGATGATGAGATGAGTCCTAAATCCTGTAGAATAACAGTTGGAGATTTTGCCTTCTTTGCAGGAGTTCCTGATCAAAGATTGATTGAGACTTCTGCTTGTCCAATAATTACAGCAGAAAATGAAGCTTGGGATGAATGTGTTGAGAGAGCTCTCGGTGATCGAGTTACAAAATCAACAAGATATAAGATGAAGGAAGACTCAGGTGGTTTTGATTTAAAAACTTTATCTCTCTACATCAATAGCTTGGATGATAATTTTACAATGAAGAGCATTGATGAGAGAATCTATGAAGATGTTCTAAGCAGTTCCTGGTCAATGGACCTTTGCTCTCAGTTCAAAAGCTATGATGATTTTCATGACCGAGGTATTGGCTTTGCCGTCTATGAAGATGCAAAGTTGGTATCAGGTGCATCCTCCTATGTGGTCTATGATGATTCC